>SKSH01000029.1 GCA_007118075.1 Halobacteriales archaeon | reverse complement strand
GAGGAGGTAGCAGACGGGATCATCGATTACGATCTGTACCTGCGAGACGAGTCACAGGATGTCGTGCGAGCGTATCAGGCCGTTTGTACACCAGATCCGTTCCTGGCCGAACGGATCAACGGGCGCTTCGTACTTCGATACCAGGGACGACTCGATGATGCCCTCGACCCCGACGAGGAGGCGACCGAGTTCTACATCGAACAGGCGATCGATGCCCTCCTAGCGGGTGAATCGGTCGATCTCTCCTGGGATCCCTCTCGAGGCTGTTCGATCAAGTGGATCGAGTCATAGCATTCCATATCGGTCAACTTCTCCTCAAGGATCCGTTCCTACGATGAATCTCGACCAACTAGCTTCGTGAGGATACGCAATCCTCGCGATCGTACACGGTGTAACCAACGCGGAGAACGGTCTAGAGCGCTATTTCCCCTCGAACGCTGGGTCCTCGTCGCTGGCGAAGGCCGTCACGCCCTCCATGAGGTCGTCGGTGCTGAAGAGTTGGCCGAATGCCTGGGCCTCGAGCTCAAGGCCGGCATCGACATCCTCTCGCCCGGCGTGCATCGCCCGCTTGGTGTAGCGTTGCGCGATTGGTGGTCCTGCAGCGAGATCTTCGGCAAATTCACGAACACGCTCATCGAGTTCGCTCGAATCGACCACCTCGTTCACGAAGCCGTACTCTGCCATCGTCTCCGCCTCGTAGTGATCGCAGGTGAAGATGATCTCCTTCGCCCGGCCGAGGCCGACGATGTGCTGCAATCGCTGTGTGCCACCCCAGCCTGGGAGCAAGCCGAGATCGTGTTCAGGCTGACCGAAGGTGGAACGTGACGTCGCGATACGGAAATCGGCACACGTCGCGAACTCCATCCCACCGCCGAGACAGTACCCATCGATGGCAGCGACGACCGGAGCGTCCGCCTGTTCGAGCTTGCCGAACACCCGTTGCCCCTTGCGTGAGAGTTCGACCGCTGCGAGTGGATCTGCCCCACTGCCCGCCATACTCATGACATCAGCACCAGCGGAGAACGCTCGATCGCCAGCACCTTGCAGAACGATCGCACGTACGTCGGCATCCGCATCGAGCCGGCCGAGCGCGACCTCAAGCTCGTCGAGCAGCTCCTCGCTGATGGCATTCATCCGGTGTTCACGGTCGATGGTGATCGTCGCGACGTACGCTTCATCCGGACCTTCTACCTCAAGCGTCTCGAAGGCAGCGGCTTTCTCCTCATCCTCGACGCGGAAGCCACCGCGCTCGGCGGCCGATTTAAGTCCGTGTGCTGGTTCGAATCTGGGGTGGTCTTCAGCCCGCTCGGCAAGATGTTCATAGAGTGCCTGGACTCCGTAGTCGTCAGCCAGTCGGCTCGGCCCATCTGGGAAGCCAGCCCCGAGCATCATCGCATCGTCGATGTCGCCGAGGTCTGCCACGTCACCATCGATCAGCTTGGCGACCTCGTTTGCCATGATGGCGAGCAATCGGGTCTGAACCGATTCATCTCCTTCGTCGCTAGGGATGTCGACGCCACCGTTCTCGTAGTCATAGAACCCCTTCCCTGTCTTCTTACCGAGGTCGCCAGCCTCGACCTTCTCTTCGAGCAGTGGTGCCGGTTCGTAGGCGTCACCGAGGACGCTGTGGATGTACTCAAGGACATCGACGGCCACGTCGATACCGACGACGTCGGTGAGCTCGAATGTAGCCATCGGTAGCCCCATCACATATTTGGTCGTGGAGTCGACCGAGGCGATCGTCGCCTCGTCATCGTTGACCATCCATGCGGCCTCGTTCATCACCGGGACGAGTACCCGATTGACGATGAATCCTGGACTGTCCTTTCGAACACGCACTGGTGTCTTACCGAAGTCCTCTGCCAGCGCCTCGATCGCATCAAGTATGGCATCGTCGGTGTGATCGCCCGCGATGACCTCGACCAGCGGCATCCTAATCGGTGGGTTGAAAAAGTGCATGCCGCAGAACTGTTCGGGACGGTCGGTCGTCTCTGAGAGGTCGGTGATTGAGATACTCGATGTGTTCGAGGCGATGATGGCCTCTGACGGGGCATTTGCATCAACCTCGGCGAAGACCTCCTCCTTGATGTCAAACTGCTCGGGTACTGCCTCGATGACGACATCTGCATCCTCGACGGCCTCGGCGAGGTCGACCTTCGCCTCGACTCGTTCGATGGCGGCGTCAGCCTCCGCTTCGGTGAGTCGCCCTTGTTCTGCCAACTTACCGAGACTCCACTCGATTTGGTCATATCCGTCCTGGACGAACTCCTCGTTGATGTCGCGGAGGACGACGTCGTACCCGGCCATCGCGGCCAGCTCTGCGATACCGTGGCCCATCGTGCCCGCCCCAAGCACCGCTATCCTGTCGATTTCGTCGATGTCCATACCTCGATATCCACACAGCAGAACTTTGAACGTTGTTGTTTCACCGAGAACGGGCCGCCGTGGTCAAACCTAACAAAGCCTAAGGCCGGCCCAAGATAACCATCTGCTATGGACTTCGCTCTGTCAGATGAACAGGTCGCACTCAGAGATGAGGTACGTCGATTCGCCGAGAACGAGATCGAACCGGTCGCGACCGACTACGACGTCGCAGAGGAGTACCCACAGGAGATCATGGATAAAGCCGCCGAGATGGGCCTCACCGGGGCCCACATCCCGATCGAGTACGGTGGTGCGGGTTACTCGGTCCTCGATGTCGCCATCGTCATCGAGGAGCTGTTCTCGTTCGATCCAGGGATTGCGCTGAGCATCACCTCCGCAGCCTTCGGTGCTGATGCGATCATGGCGTTCGGGACCGATGAACAGAAAAAAAGCTACCTCGAACCGGTGGCGGTCGGTGATGCCGTCATGGGGACTGCCGTCTCCGAACCCGATGTTGGTTCTGATGTCTCAGCCGTCTCGACGACGGCAGAGCGTGATGGTGACGAATGGGTCATCAACGGCAACAAGATGTGGATCACCAACGGAAGTGTTGGTGACTTCTTCGTTGTGATGTGTAAGACGGATCCCGATGCTGGAGACCGGTACAGCGGTTTTTCTCAGATTCTCGTGGAATCAGATCGCGAAGGCTTCACCGCCGACAAGATCACCGGAAAGCTCGGTATCCGGGCGAGTGATACGGCTGAGTTGATCCTCGATGATGTGCGGGTACCCGAGGAAAATCTGATCGGCACTGAGGGTGCCGGCTTCCTTCAGATGATGCAGTTCTTCGACGATACGCGTACGATGGTCGCCGCGCAAGCAGTAGGTATCGCGAAGGGTGCCACCGATCGTGCGCTTGAGTACGCCAAAGAACGCGAGCAGTTCGGCCGCCCCATATCCGAGTTCCAGGCAATCCAACATACCCTTGCGGAGATGCGGATGAAGACTGAGGCTGCCAGGATGCTGACTTACAAGTCGGCATGGGCCGTCGAGGATCGAGACCAACAGCTGACCGCACTTGCATCGATGGCGAAAGCCTTCGCCTCTCGGGTGGCGGTCGAGGTCGCCGACGACGCGGTTCAGATCCACGGTGGAGCTGGGTATGTCAACGACTTCGATGTCGAACGGTTCTACCGTGATGCGAAGATCACCGAGATCTACGAGGGCACTTCACAGATTCAAAAGAACATCATCGCCCGTGAGATGCTCGGTAAAGGCTTCGTCTAGATCGCTCGATTGATGTTTCGAACTCCTCCCCGTGACGACCGGTCACCGACAATCTATCGGAGCGAGGAGGCCGAACGGCGGATCAAGCAGCAGTACCGGCGCATGGTCGACGAGCTAGGTGCTTCGGTGTCGAGACGGTGGGTAGAGACACCAACCGGTGTGACGCACATGTTGACCGCTGGGGATACGGATGCTCCACCGTTGGTCATCTTCCACGGCGGTAACTCGATCAACCCGATCACCTTCCGGTGGTTCCTCCCGCTCGCTGATCGATATCAGCTGCTCGCACCGGATACTCCAGGGCAACCAGGTTTTTCCTCACAGCGTCGGCTCGATCCGAACGAGGCGGAGTTCGCAGACTGGATCACCGCGGTCTTGGATGAACTTGCACTCGAGCGCGCACCGATGGTCGGTGTCTCCTATGGCGCTGGTATCCTGCTTAGAACTGCAACATACCACCCCGAGCGTATCGAACGGGCGGCCTTGATTGTTCCTGCTGGACTCGGCACTGGCCCATTCATCCCCATGGCACGAGAGCTCCTGTGGCCGACACTCCGACACCGGGTTATCCCCTCTCGAGAACATCTTGAAGCGGCGATTCAACCGCTGTTCACCGAGCCGGTCGATGTGGTCGATCCTGCAGTGATCGATGCCATCAGCGCAGTCTTAGACGGTGTCAAGATTGAACGGCGATTGCCACCCGCGGCGACAGCAGCGGAGCTGGCCGACTTCGAGGCATCGACACTCGTTGCTGCTGCCAGTGAGGACGTCTTATTCCCGCCGGAGACGGTCATTCCACGGGCACGCGATGTACTCACCAACCTGGAGGTTGTGATGCATCTCCGTGGTGAGCGACATATCCCAAGCCCTCAAGCAATCGAGAAGGTACGACGTTACCTTCGGACATTCCTCGAGGACGACACTACGTAATACACGCCTTGAGACCTCTCTCGAAGGGTGTATGATGGTCCGTCACCAATCGATCACAGTATGGATGATCGGGTTGCTGCGGTGCTTCGACGAGATCCGGTTCTCGATGCACTCATCGAACGGTACGGACCGATCACGTTGGAACCGGCACAAGATCCGTTTGGTCGATTGATTCGATCGATTACTCATCAGCAGGTCTCACTGGCCGCAGGTGATGCAATTCTCGAACGGCTCAAGGCCAGCGTTGAGCTCACGCCAGATGGGATCAGATCGAGTGATCGGGAAACACTGCTTTCGGCGGGTCTCTCCGGTCAGAAAGCCGATTACGTGGTCGACATTGCAGATACCTTCATCGAGCGCAGCTATGAGCGGGAGACGTTCGTTGACATGGATGACGAGGCGGTCATCGAGGAGTTGACTGACATTCATGGTGTCGGCCCGTGGACTGCGAAGATGTTCTTGATATTCTGCCTTGGTAGGACTGATGTATTCCCGGTCGAAGATCTCGGCATCAGGCGCGCGATGGAGCACCAGATCGATCCCGATCTCACGCGCGAGGAGATGATTACACGGGCCGAAAATTGGCGGCCGTACCGATCGTATGGTTCGCTGTATCTCTGGGAGAGCATCGACTGAGTTCAGTAGGTGATCGGGAGCAGTTCGCCGGTCTCATGGTGGACTCCGATAATGAGTATGCCACCAGCGATCAGCGGGAGGAGCGCACACGCTGCATAGACCGGGGCAAATCCGATGACATCGATGATCGGGAGCGATATGAGTGGGCCAAGTCCGCCCCCGACGTCACCGAGGACGTTGTTGGTCCCGGTCGCTCGGCCCATCCGTTCATTCGGTGTGAGATCAGCGAGCAGTGCGAGGAGTGGTCCACTTGTGCCTCCCTGTCCAATGCCGATAAAGATACACGCCAGGGCGAGTGTCAGTAGAGAGTCTGCGAACACGAGCAGGATGAATCCGAAGAATGAGATCCCGATGAATGCCAGTAATGCAGGCATGCGCGAACCGCCGCGGTCGCTGATATATCCGCCGATGAACATGAACATCGCGGCAGAAATCACGGTGATACCCATGAATATCCCGGACGAACCTTGGGCGTCGAATCCAAGGATGCGGATCCCGGTCTCATTGAGGAACAAGACGAGGGTCGCAAACAAGGCACCAACATAGCCGAAGAGGATACTGAAGTTCACCAATCCGATGGTCACGGTGGTGACGCTCTTGTCGATATCCCACGGCTTGACCGATCTTCGTACCTTCTCGTGGACATGTGTCTCAGGGACCGTCAAGAACGCGAGGATGCTGGCGAAGACGGCGAAGGATGCGGCCAGCATGAACGCCTCGATCACGCCGGCAAGCTCGCTCACGACACCACCTAAGACCAACCCACTGGGAAAGCCGAAGATGACCCCACCGCGGATGAGACCCATGCTGCTCCCCCGAGACTTCGCTGGAGAGACATCTGCAGCAATGGTGAATGCCGTGGCGAAGACAGCCGCACTCCCGAGTCCCCACACAATTCGAGAACCGAGGAACCAAGCCGCGGGAAAGTCCGATAGCATCGCAGCAACATACCCGAGCGTCGCGACCGCCTGGACAACGAGTCCGAGAACGAACGGGTTACGGGTCCCAATTCGGTCGACGAGGATCCCAACGGGGGCATTGGCGAACAACCGTGAGAATCGGTTAGCACTGAGGATGAGGCCGACCATGAACGGGGTAATCCCGAGAACAGCCCCGAGGTTGGGGAGGATCGGGAAGATCACCCCGCCACCGAACCCGACGAAGAAGGTACTCGCGATGACTGATCCGATCACCAGAAATGGTCGGTCGACTGGGTTTGCTTGTTGTTCGGTTCCTTCGGTTCCCATTGTACACGACGGATTTGGACGGGGTGTTACAGGCGGTACCGTCCACCATCATCTATTCCTGACTGACCAGTCAGTATAAGCCTATATATTCGGCCGTCATCTCGACCAAGGGCCAACTGTGACCGCAAGGTAGAAACGACTTTACCCACGGCGGTTTGACCGTCGACCTGGTACATGAGCCAGTCGTACGACCGCGGCATTGTCGAGGATTATGGTCGGTGGCGTGAGTTCAGCCCCGGGATGTGGGCATGGGTATTGCACAAGTTCACCGGATGGATCCTCATCGGGTACCTCTTCACCCACATCGCGGTCTTGTCGACCGTGCTCGATGGTGGGGCGACCTACACCGAGACCATCCAGGGGCTCGAGTCACTGTTCATCGTCAGGATCATGGAGATCGGCCTGCTAGCGGTAGCGGTCTTTCACATCCTCAACGGTGTCCGGCTCCTCATGATCGATCTTGGTATCGGCCTCGACAAACAGGCCGCCAGCTTCTACGTCTCGTTGGTGGTCACCGCGATCATCGTGATCGCATCGATTCCGACGTTCCTTGGGGAGGTTGGTGTCTAACATGTCGACCGAGACCTATCGCTCATCGTTCACCAGAGGTTCGACCCTCTGGTTGCTGCAGCGAGTGACTGCCGCCTTCCTCATCGTCGTCTTGGCGTTTCACTTCTTCCAGCTGCATTTCGTCAACCATGCCTGGGAGATAGATTTCGCCGGTACGCAGGCGCGGATGAGCAATCTCCTCTATTTCACGACGATGTGGTTGTTCCTCGTGACCGCCACGTTCCACGGCGTAAACGGGGTCTACAACGCCCTCATCAATCAGGGGCTATCTGGCCGGCCACACCAAGTCCTCAAATGGGTTCTCATCATCGCTGGAGCGGGCCTCATCCTGCAGGGAACCCGTGTCGCCCTCGTGATGGCCGGGATTGATCTACCATGAGCACGCACGATACGCAACCAGACGCAGCTGCATCGAGTGAGACTGACACCGACCGAGATACGGTCGTTCTCGAAGTGTTCCGATACCAACCAGACGACGAGGATGCTGAACCATACTATGAGACCTTCGAGGTCCCGTTCGAGGAGGGAATGACTGTCCTTGATGCGCTGTTACATGCGCGCGATTACGGTGACGGGACGCTCACATTTCGCCACTCATGTCGACAGGGGATATGCGGAAGCGACGCCATGTTCGTGAATGGTCGTCAACGCCTCTGTTGTACGACTCAGGTTTCGGATCTGAAGCAACCGATTCAGATCGACCCGCTACCACATCAGGATGTAATTAAGGACCTCGTGGTGGATATGGATCATTTCTACGATCAGATGCACGCAGTCGATCCGTTCTTCGACCCGGACGACCCCCCCTCGAACGAACTCGAGGAACAACTGCAGTCACCGGAGAACCGGGAGAAAATCAAGATGGCTACCCGTTGTATCTGGTGTGGTGCCTGTACGTCCTCGTGTAACATCGCCGCAGGGGACAACGAATACCTCGGCCCTGCCCCGTTGACGAAGGCATATCGGTTCATCAACGACGAGCGTGAAGGCGACGAACGTCGAAAACAACGACTCGAGCAGATGACCGATGATCACGCCGTCTGGCGGTGTCAGACCCAGTTCTCTTGCACGGAGGTGTGCCCAAAGGACATCCCGAACACCGAACATATCCAGGAACTCAAACGACTCGCGGCCAAGTACGACCTTTCATTGTTCTGAAACCATGGTGCAACTACAATCACATGAGGTGATCGTCGTTGGTGGTGGCGGTGCCGGACTCAGGGCAGCTATCGCGGCCCATGAAGCTGGCGCCGACACGGCCATCGTGACCAAGCTCCATCCGGTGCGAAGCCACACGGGGGCTGCAGAAGGTGGCATCAACGCTGCATTGAGGGATGGCGATTCATGGGAGCTTCACGCAAAGGATACGATGAAGGGATCGGATTTCCTCGCCGATGCACCGGCGATCGAGGTCCTCGCCAAGGACGCCCCTGAGAACGTCATCGAACTCGAACACTATGGGATGCCCTTTTCCCGCGAAGAGGAGGGGACCGTCTCACAACGACCGTTCGGTGGGCTATCGTTCCCCCGGACGACCTATGCAGGGGCCGAGACCGGCCACCACATGCTCCACACGATGTACGAACAGGTGGTCAAGCGTGGGATCCAGGTCTACGACGAATTCTTCGTCTCAAGGCTGGCGGTGACTGATGAACCCGATCCAACCGATCGAACCTGCCATGGCGTGGTCGCGATCGACGTCCGTCGGGGGGATCTCTGGGGGTTTGAGGCGACCCGTGGGGTCATCCTCGCGACGGGTCCGGCTGGGCAGGTGTACGATCACACCACCAACGCGGTGACCTGCACTGGTGATGGGCAGGCGATGGCATATCGTGCGGGTGTCCCCCTTGAGGACATGGAGTTCGTGCAGTTCCATCCGACAACGCTTCCCTCGACGGGTGTCCTCATCTCAGAAGGCGTCCGTGGGGAAGGTGGTATCCTCTACAACGCGGAGGGTGAGCGTTTCATGTTCGAGCGCGGGTATGCGACCACCGACGGAGAGCTCGCAAGCCGTGACGTCGTCTCACGAGCCGAACTCACCGAGATCAACGAAGGGCGTGGGTTCGAGGATGAGTACGTCTACCTCGACATGCGTCACCTCGGCCGCGAACGAATCCTCGACCGTCTTGAAAACATCCTCCATCTTGCTGAGGACTTCGAAGGGGTCGATGGACTGACCGAACCCATGCCGGTCAAACCCGGTCAACACTACATCATGGGTGGTATCGAGACGAACGAACACGGCCAGACCTGTATTGATGGCCTGTACGCGGCAGGTGAGTGTGCTTGCGTGAGTGTCCATGGTGCCAACCGATTGGGTGGCAACGCACTTCCAGAGCTGATCGTCTTCGGAAGGCGAGCGGGACTTCATGCAGCGGGTGTTGATCTGGGTGACCCACAGATCGTGACCGGCCGTCGTGGTGCGGTTGAGGACTGGGATGGAACGTTCGAGACCGAGATCGGCGCCGTAGATCCAGAACCAGCGTATACCGATAGCGGCGTCGGAACCGATGTGGTCGAGGCAGCCATCGATGCTGAACAGACACGCATCGATGAACTCCTCGACCGTGAAGGCGGGGTGCGCCATCCCGAGGTCAGGCGGACCCTCCAACGTGCCATGACCGATCACGTGAACGTCTTCAGGGAGCTATCTGGGTTACAGATCGCACTCAAAGAGATCCGATCAGCCCGAGAGGCGTATCAGCATGTGTACGTCGAGGACTCCGGTAAGACCTTCAACACCGATCTCATCCAGGCGATCGAGACACAGAACCTCCTCGATGTAGCTGAGACGATCGTCATGGGGGCGATCGCACGAACCGAGTTCCGTGGCGCTCACTGGCGGGCCGGCCATCAGGCTCGTGACGACGACGAGTGGCTCAAGCACACCTTCGTTTCGTGGGATGATGGCGCTCCATCACTCTGGTTCAAGCCAGTGCTCCTTGAGGGAGAGAAAACGTACGAGCCGACCATTCGGTCGTACTGATCGGATCGCTGATTCACCAGTCGCTCAGATCGCCGAATCGATCCGTTCGAGGATCGAGTCGGCATCGAACTCATCAGACTCCTTATCGAACACCAGGTCATCATCGACCGAGACGGTGAACACTCCTGAATCACCGGTTCGGAGTCCAACAACCTCGACACCCTGACCATGCTTTTCTAAGATGGTTCGTTGCAGCTCGATGGCTCGCTCAAGATGTCCACATGGGACACAGTACTGGATTTCAACCGTCGACATGAGCGGTGATTACGAGCTCATCGGGATAAATACCGTGCTGTCGGCAGCTTAGACTCTCATCGCTTCGATCTGAATCGACGATACGGATTCAACCTCATCCCAGTCATCGGTTTCGAACAAAAATCCAAGAGACTGATACCCGCCAACTGGGATGGGGTCGAAATCGGTTTTCGACGGGTTGCTTCCATCGAACGCAACCACCAGGTCGGTGGTGCTCCCATCCCCGAGGAGGAACTCTACCTCGATTCCAACCTCGTAGTTGTGGAAATTATGCACATACAGCACGTCATGAAACTCCGTTGTCGCCTCCCTGGCAAGACCTGGTTCATCGATGACCAACGAGATGAGACCATCTTCTGAGACCTCTACCTCTAGGAGTTCATCCTCATCGCGCGTTTGATTCTCTGCGAGGGTGAGCATCGACGTTTCATCATCGTCTGCTACCTCGAAACTGACCTCTCGCTCGAGCTGGATCCGGTCGAACGCACCGGCTGAGGCCGCGGTTCCATAACCGAGGACAATACCACCAAGGACTGTCATCATAGTTCGCCTACTGAAGGGCATGGATGCGCCAACCCCTCTCTGCGTCATGTGTCTTGAACTGCGGCATCTGGCCACCAGACGTAGGTGCACTCATCGATTGTGACGGCGACGGTACCGAATCGGTCGACCCTGATCGGACGGTCCGCTCGTTCGGCGGCCTGGATTACCTCTGTGGGATCAGCTACCAACACCGCGTCGGTGACCCCGATCGACGATGACTGGTTGATAATCGGCTGTCGAGTCCGCCACATGGCGGCATGCACCCGGTAGGAATCACGTTCTCCAGTCTTGATTGGCACCCGGCCTGTGATCCGCAATCCACCGATGATCATCAGACCGCCCAGGCCTAGGGCGAATGAGATGAATGGCCATCGGTCTGTGGACTTCTCATCCTCGATGACGACAGTGATAGGTTCGGATACCTCTGGATTGAGCTCAACGTATTCTGCATGTGGGACGATGGTTGCAACCGTCTGCTGGCGAATCGTTCCCTGGCTGATGACCGTCGCTTTGACTGAAATGGTGAGTTGGCCACGGCTGATCCCGAGTTGTTCATCCACCTTTGTTGCGGTGTCGAGGAGGGTATCCAGCCTGAGCTTGGACTCTACCGTGAGTGGTGGATCGCCTGCTCCGACGTCGATGGTCGTTACTCGTTCCCAGGCGATACCATCTGCGATCGATCGCGTCGATTTTGTCTTGAGCACGAGCGTATCGATATCGTGTGGATCTGCCCCCGGTGACACATCATACCTGGCAGTTGCACTCATCTGATCGGCCAACGTGATCGGGATGACTTGATCTGCAGGTACCTCAACTGCTGGGTCAAGGTTCGTGGTTTCAATCGGTTCGATCGAGAGGTGTAGCTCACCTACTTCTTCGATCGAGTGGCTCTGATCGGTCGAATCTGTGATGAGGAAACCTCCCGAGACGACCGAGATCACGACGAGCCCGACAAGTATCACCGACCACCATCTGGTGACCATGAGGACGAGCCAAGTACTGCACCCGTACCACCAGCTTTGGCTCATTGTCGGGTGCATATCACGCCGAGTAGTTTCGCCATGACCGTGATGGCGAATGCGACGGTTCCGGCGATGAGACCGATGGTGAACCATCCTCCACTGGTTTGGCCAACTGCGAGGATCGGCTCAGGAGCCCATCCGGGTACAGTCTGGATTGACTCCTCGACATCCGTGATGCGCTGACCTGGCCAGAGCGTGGTGGCTGTCTCAGAGCCGATGGCAACGAGGGGCAATGGACCGGTGTTGTGGATGGTCTCGGTCTCAATCGGATGGGCCGATCCACTGATCCAAGTTACCACGACAAGACCGGCTGCAAGGAGTCCCAGCACCAATGGTGTCAACATAGTGGTGGTATTATCCGCGGTTCGGATCTGGCTGATACCGATGAGGATCCCACCAAGGATGATGGTGGATACCTGATTTAGTTGGGGAAGTAACGCGGTAAGCGGTCTGTCGGCGACCGTCGGTACGATCCCGATGATCTGTGATCGATGGATCGGTCGATCACCTGCAGCTTGGTCGGTGAAGATGTTCGCATCACCTGCGGTGATGGCGAACTCATCCCCGTATTCCTCGATACGATGGACGGTCCAACCGTCATCTCCAGCGAAGACCGCGATATCACCGACCGACACTCCACCGAGAATACCTGGTGGGAGGGCGAGGAAAGTCTCTCCCGATGAAATCGTTGGCTCCATGCTGGTTGTGTGTACCGTTCCAAACGGTATCGGTAGCTCCGTCGTGAGAAGCAGGAAGATCACCAACGCGACCGTCAATACGGTAATCAACTCCCGCATCGCTCCACCTGGTGGTTACTGATCTGTGGTGGTTTGAGCATACGCAGGTGGTTTGTCACCTGTTATGCCATAAACCGAAAGATCGATTGATGCCGCTCGACCCATCGGATACTTCTCGATTCGGTTCATTCACTTTCATACAAATGAACGAGCTCGACCGAATCTCATTCGGGACTGATGGTTGGCGAGATTATCGAGAGGAATTCACCCGGCCACGAGTGGAGGCAGTTGGGGATGCCTTCGCCCGATATCTCTTCGAGGCAGATCACGGTGATGACCCGATCGCAGTGGGATACGATGCAAGACATGGCGCCGATGAGCTCGCCGATATCCTCGCCGAGCGGGCGATCCGCGCTGGGTTCGATGTCTGGCGGTCGCAGCGGGATTGCCCCACGCCAGCGCTGGCTGCAGCGATCGAATCACACGATCTCGCTGGCGGTTTCATGGTCACCGCCTCACACAACCCTCCATCGTATCACGGTATCAAGCTGATTCCGGCAGGCGGTGCCCCTGCACTCCCAACAGTCACCGACCAGATCGAGGCTAGTCTCGGTGAGGAACCAGTAGCCGATCGGCCTCCAGGAAGGCTCGAAAAGTTCGATTTCGTTGGTTTCCACATTGAAACGGTGCTGGATCGGATCGACCCTGACCTCGATGGCTTGCGGGTTGCCTACGATGCCATGCATGGCAGTGGGAGAGGGGTGACCGATGTGGTGCTCGAAGAGGCCGGAGCTGAGGTCGAACGTCTACGCTGTACCCATGAACCTGACTTCGGGGGTACTCCACCGGAACCAACCGCAGAAAACCTCACCTCTCTCATCGAACAGGTGGCCGAAGGAGCGGTCGATTTCGGTATCGCGAATGATGGTGATGCAGACCGAGTAGCCATCGTCACCGACCAGGGATATGTCGATCCGAATCTTCTCTTCGCGGTGTTATATGAGCACCTGCTAGAGGGGGATACTGGACCGGCGGTTCGGACCGTGTCCACGACCTACCTGATCGACCGCATCGCTGAAGCGCATGGTGAGTCGGTGTACGAAACACCGGTTGGGTTCAAATGGGTCGCTGAGGCGATCGCTGAACACGACGCCCTCATCGGCGGTGAGGATAGCAATGGATTGACCATCCGCGGACATGTCCGAGAGAAAGATGGCGTGCTCGTCGGAACACTGGCTGCCGATGTTCACGCGGTGCGATCGTTCGATACTCGAATCGAGGCGCTGTTCGAGCGATACGGCCAAATCGCACATATGACCGAGAACGTGGATTGTCCAGAGCAGCTGAAATCAGCGGTTCTAGATGCGGTAGCCGCAGATCCACCAGCCGAATTCGGTGAACTCCCGGTGGCTGAAATATCTGCCGTCGATGGTCGAAAGTTCCTACTGGAGGATGGCTCATGGGTCCTGGTGCGACCATCTGGGACCGAGGAGAAACTTCGAGTGTATGCTGAATCTTCTGATCCCGAGCGAGCGCTGGTGATCGCTACGGAGGCGAAGATGTTCCTGGCAGAATTAGTCGAAGCCGTATAACGGCGATTACCAGAAGTTGTTGCCAATACATACTATTTTTTCATAATATATCGGAAGATTATTTTAAAAGACATGCGGTATTTCGACTATCTATGTCGATTGAAATAACACCTGATGACTCTGGAGCTGAGTACGTCATCGGTTTCGAGGGTGAGTATTCCGTTGCTGATCTACGTCGGTTCATCGAACAGCTTGATGCTGATGTACCAATCCAACGACTCTCATTGACACTCTCTCCAGAAGCGAGAATGTCACTTCGTATCCCGGTCCCTGGTTCGGATGGGGTCGGTGAGGAGTTACCGGCTCCTGTCGAGACAAGTGCACGGGTACAGATCGAGAGCATTCCCTTTCAAATCCTCGCGGTCTTAGAGGAGACCGATCAACCCCTTCGAACTGAGGAGGTCTATGAGCACCTCGACACCTCGGAGCTATCACAAAACGCCATCGCATCGCGGTTATGGAACCTCTACAAGCGTGGGCTTGTTGACAAACAACCGTTTCCGGAAGATAAGCGCCAGAAGGTATATTCGCTGACAGGTAGAGGCGTGTACGCCCTCGAGCAAGCCAGGGAACGTGCCGAATAACCGATGTCACTTGAGGCTGCGAGGAGAATAGCTATAACTGTCTCCGGTTGAACCCTTGAGCCATGCCGGTTGAACTTGATGCTGAAGAACTCCTCCTCTTGGGCATCTCACTCGGTATGCTGCTCGGATTCGGTATCGGTTATCGATACCTGACCGTGGTGCTCTGTCGCCGTGTGAAGGGATCGGCCTGGGAGACCATACTCCAGAAGGTGTACATCCCCGTGGTCGCCACAGCAGCTGCCATCGTCGTGGCTGGAGGGACCACGCTGCTCGACAGACCGGATCTCGAGTTCGTCATCAACGCAACTGCGTTCTCGATTGTCATCATCTTGTGGACGTACTCGATCATCAGCATCAGCAACAAGACGCTGAAAACACAAGGGAATGAACGAGTCAAATTTGCTCCCATACTGGTGAACCTGCTGACTATTGGTTTGCTGATTATTGCGTCAGTGTTGATTCTCGATGTATGGGGTGTTGATCTCACCCCACTGCTCGCATCTGCCGGTATCCTCGGGATTGTCATCGGATATGCTGCTCGGGATACCATAGCAAATTTCGCTGCCGGCATCTCGCTCTACTTCGATCGAGCGTTCGTTGTCGGTGATTTCATCTCGCTTCCCAATGGTGAACGTGGAACGGTGGTCGATATCTCGGTTCGTTCGACCACCATCCTCACCAGGGATAATATGACTGTCACAATCCCGAACGCAGAGTTCAATCATCAACAGATTATGAACGAGACGGCCCCAATCAGGGCCCGTCGACTCCGTGTCGACGTAGGCGTTGCTTACGGTTCAGACCTCGAGGTCGTCGAAGAGGCGATATTGGAAGCAGCTGCAGCCG
>SKSH01000138.1 GCA_007118075.1 Halobacteriales archaeon | reverse complement strand
TTAAAAAGTGGGATAGGTAGGTCTTTGCCGTTTTGAAAGCTCTCTGGCCAAGCCTTGGTATCCCTCACGAGACGCGGTCAAGACAGGTCTCGTTCGTCCCGTCTCAGTGCTTCAGTCTCTGTCTCAGGTATTTCAATCCCTTCAGCAGCTTCTGCGATGTCGGTCCGGGTGGGGGTTTCAACATGCCAACGCCGGTACTCTCGCTCGTAATCTTCGAGCTTGTCAGCAACCGCTCGTTTGAGCCTCTCATCGTTGATGTTCACCTCGAAGATGTAGGTTGGTTCCTCGGTACCCCGTTTTCGCTGAAGATTAGCGCTGATGAGTTTGTTATCGAAGTAATACGGAGAGATGGTCGTCATGACCCGTCGATATACCGTGTCTTCCACCTTCCGTAGTGCCTTTCTTCCAGCGGAGTCAGCAGCGCGGGTCACATAGTCTATCGACTCGGTCCATTTGCTCATCGCCTCGTTGGGTTCATCCTCCACAGCTTGGTATGATTCAGCGAGCTTCTTGCCAGCTGATTTCAGGTCTTCATCAGGTCGCTTCCCGGCTTTTTCGCCCTCACCTTCACCAATGCTTGCCTGCTTTGAGGTCTTCATAGCGACCTCATCGCGCATCCGTTCATCCGATTTCGGCCGCCATTCATCCCACTCACGAAACGATTTCACATATCTGTCCGCATCTTCGTCTGGCCGGTCGATATCAAGATCGCGAAGCGCGTAGGTGATACGGTCTCCATGCTCGACGACCTTGGCCCAAGTGCCGGTCACCTTGAAGCCGGCAACACTTTGTTCCATCAACTGGCGGTCGCTTACCGTCCGACACTAATAAAGTATCCACCCCGGATTGGTGTCATTCTTCGGGCTCGTCTGCCTCGCTCGAGAGTCCCTCGTTGGGAGGTCGTTCGAGTGCTGGTTTGACGTCGGTGTGGGCAGCGTATCCATCGAACCATCTGATAATCCGCTCGATTCTGTCGACACGATGGCCTGGTTCACCACTCCGTGATAGTTCATGTCCTTCACGAGGATATCTGACTAATCTTGTCGGGACATTGAGCTTTCGCAACGCACGGAAATACATCTCAGCAGTAGATGCAGGCGTTCGATAGTCAGCATCACTGTGGATAAGCAGCGTGGGAGTATCGACCGATTCGACGAGCGAAGTCGGCGATCGGTCATAGAGCTCAGATTGGTCTGACCATGGTGTCGCGTCGAACTCGGATTCAATGAGGAGATATGCATCAGTCACACCGAAGAAGGCTGGAAGATCATAGACCCCTCGTTGAGCGACCGCCGCCTCGAAGCGGTCGGTTTGCCCGACTGTCCACGAGGTTTGATATCCCCCAAAGCTCCCCCCGGTGACGAAGAGTTGGTCCTGGTCGATATCGTCTCGTTCGATGACCTCTTCGAGGGCAACCATCAGATCTGCATGGGTGATATCTCCCCAATCATCGGCGATCGCTGCAGCGAACTCCTCACCATAGCCAACGGACCCACGAGGATTGGTCCACAATACCGCATAACCAGCTCCCGCTATCGATTGGAACTCATGCCACATCGTGCCACTCGTCGACCACATCGAATGGGGTCCTCCATGAATCTCGAGCACCAGTGGGTAGGGTGATGACGCCCCGGACTCCTTCGGTGGTGTCAATAGCCAGCCCTGGATCGGGTCACCATCTGGCCCGTCAAACCAGTACTCGATGGGCTCTTGGGCCGCTTTACCCTCGAGAAACGCCTCATTCACTTCAGTGAGTCGACGACGACTATCATCCGACAAGGAGACGGTGAAGAGGTCACCTGGATGATCCCATTCGCTCCTGACATATGCCAGTATATCGCCGTTCACATCGTACTCGGCCGCCGTGGCCAATGGATCGGTCAAGGTCTCGATATCGCCTCCTTCGAGCGAGACACGTCGAACGGAAATACCACCGGCATCCGGCACCTGGAAATAGACGAACGCATCGTTGGGTCCGATACGGATCGGTCCATACACCGTACGATCCAATTGTTCGGTGAGGATCGACTGCGACCCAGTCTCCCCATCGACGTGAACAACCTCTGATTGTTGAAGGGTCGGCCTCGGCGTCGATGAGAAAGCGAATGTTAGTTGACCATCTTCAGTTGCAGCCAATCCTGACGCAAATCCTTCTATGCTGGTGACAACATCCTTCTCTTCAGTTGATAGCTTATGGGAAATAATCTCGCTCTCGAGTGAGTCATCGGGATCGTCACCAACCTTCTGGAGATAGTACACGGTGTCGTCGTCACCCCACACTGGAAACTGTTGGTCAACGTCCTCCCAACCGGTCACCCGTTCAACAGTACTTGACTCGATATCGACGGTGTAAAGCCTGCTTCGCCGCCGATCGAAGTATTGCTCATGCGCTCGATAGATTGTCCGATCGATCACCCTCGGATCTGGTTCCTCAGGTTCGAACTCTGCTGGAACCTCGAGGTCGCGATCTTCGGATACATCCTCCACCGTCACCTGTTGTGAGAACAACAGCCGGTCTCCAGCTGGCGACCAAGCTAAAGCATTGACGCCACCAGCGACGTTGGTTACCTGCCGGGCCTCGCCACCGTCTACTGGCAGCAACCAGAGTTGTGGTCGTTCGTCATCAGTCAAGCGATCACTCACAAATGCGAGATGGGTGCCATCTGGACTCCATCGTGGTTGTGAATCGGCCCCTTTCTCGACAGTGAGTCGTTTCGACTCACCTGATTCGAAGTCGATGAGATGCACGGTGGTTGTGTATGACTCATCGTCTACAGGTTCACGACGGATGAAGGCAATCTGCTCCCCATCGGGGCTGACCGCAGGAGCTTCTACACCTACGATATCGTGGAAATCGACAGGACGAACCGGTTCCATACGACCTCTGGCGGTCGATTGGCATTGCGTGTTTCGATTCGATATATTATCTCTCCACCTCCACTCGGCCGCTTGTTGCGGATTTGAGGCGGTCCAGTACCCGGTTCTCTTTTGCCACAGGTATGAGGACGTCGTAGTTCACACGTTCTTCGTAGACCGCTTCATACTCGAGATCTTCACTTTCCAGAACTGAGGCAACCGTACCCGAATCATCATAGCTCGTTGTGATATGATATCGGATGGTTCGTACCGTTGTCTGGATAGCAGCTGCCTTGAGGGCATGACTCACCGATCTTGAGTACGCACGCACGAGCCCCCCGTAACCGAGGTTCGTCCCACCATAATACCGAACGACGATAGCGACCACATTGAGCAGTTGCTCGCTTTTCAAGACCGATAATACGGGTTCTCCGGCTGATCCCCCTGGTTCACCAGCATCGTCACAACGTTCAATCGTTGGTTCATCCGCAAGACGATAGGCCCAAACGATGTGGGTCGCATCTGGATGTTCGTCCGATACCTCCTCGATGATCTGTTCTGCTGTCTCATGATTGGATGCACTCGTCACAAGTCCGATGAAGCGAGATCCCCTCACGGTGAATTCGATTGATGCGCCCTCGAGTACCGTTCGAATCGCTTCCGATCTCATCGATCTTCTTTGGCAACGAAAACCTATAACCCCCGAGTTGAGATTCTCCCCGCGATTGAGCACGGGCCTTATCCTCAAATCTTCGTAATCCAGTGATACAAGCAACCAAATGGGACATATCGTCATCGGTTCAGTTTGGAAGTAGACGGTTTCACGAAGTAGAGAAAAACAGCAAGTTCTAACACATCCGGACTCGAACCTACGAGTTGATGCCTACTGTAGAGTACCTCAATTTCGACGTCCTGGAAGACCAGGGATGGGATATGGATGATGACGACCTCTTCGAGAAGGCGGCTGACGCTGGACTCGACGCAGAAGACTATGGCACGTTAGAGGTCAACCGAGGAGAGTATATCTTAGAGTCGGCCGAGGCTCAGGGATACGACTGGCCTTTCTCATGCCGTGCCGGAGCTTGCGCAAACTGTGCCGCGATCGTGAAGCAAGGCGAAATCGAGATGGACATGCAACAAATCCTCTCCGATGATGAGGTCGAAGAGAAGAATGTTCGCCTGACCTGCATCGGTACTCCGGAGACCGATGAAGTCCAGATCGTCTACAACGCAAAGCATTTGGATTACCTGCAAAACCGCGTCATCTGACACAGTCTCATTTTTTGAGAACTGCAATCACATCTGTCTAAAGCTATTGCTTTACTCGGTTCCATCTGATTCCCAATCTGAACAGAAACTACATCATAAGGGCCCTAAGCAGCCCAATATCGTGTTTTCTCAAAATTTGGGAACACAAGATTCCGTCTTATACCTAGCAGATCGTACCTTTACCTGCAGGAAGGAAGAATACAATGTCAACCGCAAACGAAAACAGGCTTCGAAGCACATACGCTGGTATCACCCTGACCGGTAAACCACACCCCCTTAGCGCTTGGTTCATCCTGGCACTACGTCTCGTCATGGGTGGGATGATACTTTTCGCAGGGATCGGCAAGTTCACTGGCGATGGTTTCGACGCCTTTGGTTACCTAGCGAATCGTCCCCCGGCTAGTCCGGTGAGTGGATTGTATGCGGGGATGGCAGAGAGTGCACTTATCCTCGATGCTGTGAACTTTATCATTCCGACCACTCAGGTACTGATTGGGCTCGCGCTCATCTTCGGTGCCTTCGTCAGATTGGCTGCACTCGGAGGTGCACTGCAGATGGCACTGTTCTACCTCGGTGGCTGGGAGGGTGAGTTCCTTGCATTGTTCGATTCCACTCTGATCTATGTGGTACTCTTCCTCGCCCTCGGTGCGTTCGCCGCGGGGAGGATCGTCGGTCTAGACCGGTACATCGAGCAGTGGAGGGTAGGCGAGCAGGGGTTGGTCGACCGGTATCCAAAACTACGCTACATCCTCGGTTGAGGATTCGATCATTTTCCGATCTTTATAGGTGGAGTTCACGAGGGCAAACACTGATTCATAACACATAACCCACCACCGTGCACCGACACGGTACATATGATTGACGTCGGGTCCTTCGCCACCATCTCCGACGTGCTTCGGTTGGTAGCAGTTCCAGCCTTCGTATGGGCCGCGTATTGGGATGTCAAGACACGCAGAGTAGCGAATAGGCTTTGGCCCCCTTTGTTGGGTATCGCACTCATTACCCTTTTATTCGAGGGATGGAGTGCGTTTACCGACGGAGGAATCCTCTGGCGAGAGTTCCTCATGGTGACCACTATCAGTGTGCTGTTGCTGATTCCGCTTGCCTATGGATTTTGGTACCTCGGTGGATTCGGCGGTGCGGATGCCAAGGCCATCATGGTACTTGCATTATTGTTCCCGACGGTACCCACCTACGCACTCGGATCGATGGAACTTCCAATGGTCGAACCAGCTGCGATGGTCTTTTCGTTGAGCATCCTCACCAATGCAGTCATCATTGGTTTGCTGTATCCTGCAATCCTCGGCATCCGTAACCTGCTTAACGGTGACATCGGCTGGATCATGCTCATCGGAAGAAAGATCGACGCCGAGCAGGCAGTCAAGCTCCCTGGACGTCTGTTGGAGACACCTCACGGGCTCGATCGTCATGGCTTGGACCTCGATGCCCTGCGGATGTATCTCCGTTGGCGACAATGCACGCTCACCGAGTTACGAAGCAACCCCGATCAATACCGTGGAAGCTCCCCTAATTCGACTGGTGAACCAGGTGATGGGGCGATCGCTGACGGGGGGATAGACGATCCATGGGCAGCAGAGATGTTCCTCGATGAGCTTGAGGGAACTGCCTATGGAACCACGCCAAATGCCCTCAGGAACGGATTAGAAGCACTGGTTCGACATGATCACGTCTGGTACACCCCAGGCATCCCGTTCATCCTCCTCATTGCCGCAGGCCTCCTCGTGGCGTTGACCTTTGGGGACCTCTTCACGCTCTTGATGTCATCCATCGGTCTGATATGAACGACGTGGTGAGTATTTCAATCGGCCAGTCCAATCATAGGTAAGACCGAACGGTGATGACCTCGGATACCAATGACCTTGTCTCCCGCTTCGAACGCCTAGATACTGCGGTAGATTCCACCAGAAACCGACTCGATGGACACGATGAACGAGCGATCGAACAGTTGGCAGATGCGTACCGTCGTGCCTTCGGGCTCCTTGAGGATTACCGGGATAAGGCGACCGGATCGGGCGATTTCGGAGGTTATGTAAAATTCCGATCTGCGTATGATTCCTTCGTCGAAGAGTTAGACGAGGATTTGCCCCATCGAAGTGCGTTCGAGGCATCCCGTGAAGCTGTCGATCGCCGCCGACTCAGTGGGCGTGATTTCGATCGAGCCAAGGAAGCTCTCGAACCGGTTGGGGAACTGGTCGATACGCTCGAAGAGCTCTCCTCCCTCAAAGAAGAGCGCCGAGAGATCAGGAACGAGCTCCTTACAAAACGCCGAGGGTTGATCGAACAGCGAGATCATTTGAAAAGCCTTGCAGAAATCCAGCCGTCAGCACTCGATGTTCCTGTTGAGTCACTGCAGAGTCCTATCGATCGCTACAACGAGGCGGTCACATCTGCGCATCGTGAGTTCCTCTCGGAGACATCAGCCACGGATGTGCTCGCAACCTATGATCGACTGAGTTACTTCACTCTCGTAACCGTAGAACCACCACCAGCACCGCTCAGCAATTTCCTCAACCAACACTCCGTCGGTGAAGAACCAATCTCTACGCTGCGAGAGTATCTCTCATTCTCCCGTTCCAAGCTCGGTCATTATGTCGGGGATCCTGGTCGATTCAAGGGTGAGATCGGACCACATAGCGATTACCTAGATTCGCTCTCAGTTGAACCGTTCCTCATCGACTGGCCACCACCAGAGCGACAGCTGATGCGATGGCGGCTGCGGGATCTCATTCAAATGGTGGATCGGTTCGCTGGAGCGGAGACAATCGAGCTACTCCGAACCATACAATCACTATGCCGGAATGAGGAGCGATACTCTCAGCTTCGTTCTGCAGCGAGATTGAACGAAGAACTCGACGAGGATGAACTGGAGCTGGTCCTCAGCAGGGAGGTTCAGGACAAAATCGTATCAGTCACTACGGCGATCGAAACGATCGACAATGCCCTCGATTGAATCTCATGCTTCATGCTGTGCCTCGATTCGGTCAGCTACCTCCTCGATGAGGTCGATCGCTGCCTCGGCCGTTGGTGCTTCAGCATAGATACGGATGAGTGGCTCAGTCCCACTCGCCCTCGCGAGTACCCATCGGTCATCGAGATCGAGCCGTATACCGTCAATCCTCGAGAGGTCTCCCGGTTGTTCCTTTGCCCATCCTTCGACCGTCTTGATCGCCTGTTCCCGCTCGGAAACGACGTCAAATTTGATATCATGACGTCTGAATTCCCGTTCCGTGTATGGAGCAACCAACTCACTTAACGGTCGTTTGGCGACCAACTCGAGCATCAGACCGAGTGCATATGCACCATCACGGGCGAGGCTGTACGTCGGAACGATGATACCTCCATTTTGTTCTCCAGCGATCGCGACCGTTTGATTGGCTTCCTGAAGTGTTCTGACGGCGGTGAGCACGTTCGCCGCGCCAACCGGGGTGAGCTCGAGCTGTCCACCCATCGCAGAAGCAACCGCAGAAAGCGACTTGGGAGCGGTAACCGCGGCCACGATCGCATCGCCGGGATGCAGTAACTCTGCAGCGAGTGCACTCAGGACTGCTCCACCATCGACTACCTTTCCACGTTCGTCCACGAAGACCGCCCGATCTCCGTCACCATCGTGAGCAACCCCCAGATCGGCATCGGAGGCGGTGACCATGGCTGAGAGTTCATCGAGGACGGATGGAACCGGTTCGGACTGTCGTCCTGGGAAGTGGCCGTCAGGCTGTGCGTTGATGGTATGCACCTCACATCCGAGTCGCCGACACATCGTCGCAGAAGTCCAGCCGGTCGTTCCATTCCCGCTATCGATGACGATACGTAGGTTGGCTGTAGAGATGCGTGCTTGGTCGAGTGCCCCCACGAGTTCGTCCACATAGTCTCGGTTGATTCCCTCGACCGTGCGGCTAGCTCCGAACTCGTTCCATTCAGCGAGTTGATCCGAGGCAGCTGATAACCGGGTCTCGATTTCTTCGTATGCTGGAACGGAGAGCTCACCACCGTCGCGTTCAATCAGCTTGACACCGTTATCGGGCGGAGGATTATGTGAGGCAGTGATGACGATCGCGTGGATGCCATGTCGGCGTGCATACGCTTGTACCGCAGGTGTTGGTACCACACCGAGACAATCGACCTCCGCTCCGGCCGCGGTCGCCCCGGCAATTGCAGCCGCCTCGAGACTTCGTCCGGTGACTCGCACATCTCTCCCGATGGCGATTGCGTTGGTATTCCAGGTATTGACCGCCGTCTGGGCGATCGTCAGGACCGTTTCAGGTGTAAGATCGGTCTCGACCGGTCCACGTGCACCGCTCGAGCCGAATCGTTTCATGTTGCTGCATCAACCGGGCGTGGCTAAATGGATTCCGTCAACCGACCGAAAATGGGTTTACCGCCACGACCGATGGCCGAAATATGATCTTAAGCGGCTCGGCGAACCAACATCTCGCCCATTCACTTGCGGATCAGCTTGAGGAGGAGGTACTTCCTCTCACTTACCGACGGTTCGCCGACGGTGAGCTCATCGTTGAGGTCGATCGCGACGATCTTCTCCCAACGAATGTGGTGGTGGATGCAACCTCGTTCACGATCGATGAACGGGTAGTGATTGTCTGTTCGACGATTAGTGATCAGGCACATCTCGAAGTCATCCAGCTACAAGATCTAGCCAGAGAGGCTGGGGCACCGTCTATAGTGACTGTCGTGCCATATCTTGGGTACGCACGTCAGGATGTCGCTCACCATCCAGGCCAACCCGTTTCAGCACGAGCGGTCATCAAGGCACTGACGGTCAACACAGATCGGTTCATCACGGTCGATCCCCACGAGGACGCCGTACTTGATTACAGCACTGCCGACACCGCTTCTGTCTCAGCGGTAGCTGCACTCGCTGATGGACTGCCTCTCGATGCCGACTCTCCGATCATCATCGCACCGGATGAGGGGGCCAAATCCCTCGCCGTTTCACTCCGAGATGCGATCGGTTACGGTGAGATTGATTTCCTCGAGAAAAAGCGGATTGATGATACGACCGTCGAGATCTCGCTCACCGATACGGACGTGGATGGCCATGAGGTGATTCTCGTGGATGATGAGGTTTCGACCGGCGGAACCATGGCTACGGCTGCTTCACAACTACTCGACCACGGTGCCACCTCGGTAACCGCAGCATGTGTCCATCCCTTGTTCATCGGTGGGGCGTTCACCCGATTGGCTCGAGCAGGAATCGACCGGATTGTTGCAACTGACACCATCGAACGACCGGTGTCGCAGGTTTCGGTGGCGTCGACGATCGCTGCGGAACTCTAATCTTCGGGCTCTATGGCGATATCGAACGTAGTCTCCTCAACCTCCCAATCACGTCTCAACCCGTTTGAGACAGATCCGAAATCGATTGCGCGGACCTCTTGGCCGATGAAGTCGAGGTGGGGTTCGATGAGCTGGTCGACTCGGTCGTCTTCGACCGTGAACTCGACCTGAATTCGGGTATCTACTTCAAGGTCGAGTTCCTTTCGCATCTCTTGGATGCGTCTGATGAGTTCTCGGGCATACCCCTCACTTTCGAGCTCCTCGGTGAGGGTCGCGTCGATGTAAACGACCCCTCGCTCTTCACCATCGACGGCGAAGGATCCACCAGTGATCCCCTCGGGGGTTTCTGTAACGAATGTCACCATATTCGCATCGAGCTCGATCGTATCACCGATCGTGTCTGAGACGGCAGATTCAAGAGCGTCGATTGTTGGTTCCTCGACTCTGGCATCGTTCAACGCATGCATCACCGTCTCAGCCATGCCACCGAATTTCGGCCCGAGTTTCGACATATCAGCATCGGCACTGTACCGGAGTTCCTCCCATTCAGTCTCGTCTGTGATGAGCTCGATATCACGTACGTTGAGCCGCTCTTTGAGGAGTGCCCGGTGGTGATCGATGGCCTCGATCGTACGTTCATCTCCACCAGCGACCACCACTCGCTGGATCGGCCAGCGCCTTGGTCGACCTGCCGTCTGTCTGGCGTTTGCGCCTGCCTCCTCGACCGCTCGGATGATGTCGATATTCTCCTCGAGTCGGTGATCCTCCCAGTATTCCTCTGGTTCTGGCCAATCAGCCATGTGAACCGTCAGATGCGGATCGTGGGCGACGATACTGTAGATGCGTTCGCTGATGAACGGGGCGAAGGGAGCGAGGAGGATCGTCACCTGTTCAAGCACATGGCAAAGGGTTGTGTATGCTGCGAGCTTTGACCGGTCTGCCGGATCGTCGTTCCATAAGCGTTCACGCACAGTCTGGACATAGAATCTAGAGACATCCTCTACGACGAAATCGAGCAATAGCTCGATCGCACGGTCCTGTCTGAATATTCCCATCGCTGTGTTAATCTCATCCACCGTTGTCTGGAGCCTGGCAAGAATCCATTCGTCGATGAGTTCGAGGTCTTCATCGACATCCTTGAGATTGGTTTCGCCTGGATCGATCCTGTCGAGTTGCATGTAGGGCAATGGGAACTGGAAGACATTCCAGAGGGTCCGTAGATGATTCTCCCTCCGCTTCATGCCGTCCCAGGAGAATCGCATGTCATCGCCCTGTGCTGTTTTGGATAGCAGGAAGAGCCGCATGATGTCACGACCGTGCCGATCGATCGCCTCATGAGGGTCGATGAGGATATCGCGTGACTTGGACATGGCACGCCCG
Source organism: Halobacteriales archaeon (assembly GCA_007118075.1). Taxonomy (GTDB): domain Archaea; phylum Halobacteriota; class Halobacteria; order Halobacteriales; family SKSH01; genus CAZXER01. Next base: position 4,808 of record SKSH01000138.1, on the reverse strand, counting down.
TCTGGCATCAGTGCGTGACCATGCATGAGCACCTTCCGATAGGGGATTTCACCGAGCGCAGCGGTCCCCATGCCGAGTTGTGACCAGAACCATCCACGTGTCTGATCGTGTGCCTCGATGATGAGGTCGGCTGGCCATAGCTCATCGAAGCGTTCGGTCTCACCAGGGTAATCAAGCGTACCCCACGTGGCCACAGATGAATCGAGCCAGACGTCAAAGACGTCAGGTACGCGAGTATAGGTCGTCCCGTTCTCGGTGATGGTGAGCGTATCAACCGTATCCTTGTGTAAGTCGACTGTTTGGGGATCGATCTCCTGGTCGACTCGTTCGGCCAGTTCCTCACGGGTAGCGATGACGATTATGTCGCTATCATCTTCGCTTCCCTCTGGTGTCCAGATGGGTAGTGGTGTCCCCCAGTATCGCTGACGTGAGATGTTCCAATCGGGAGCATCCTCGACGAAGTCACGGAAACGATTGTCCCTGGCCCATGGAGGGTACCACTCGCTGTCCTCGATGTTGTCGAGCAGTTCATCCTTCACGTCGGTGATGGTGATGAACCACTGGTCGGTGACGATCTGGATGATGCCAGTATCACACCGCCAACAGTGCCCATAACTGTGGTCTACCGTCTCTGATGCGAGCAGTGCATCGTTCGCATCGAGGTCCTCGATGATCGACTTGTCAGCCTCCTTGACGAATGCACCGGCATACTTCCCGCCAGCTTCGGTGAAGCGGCCATCATCGCCAACTGGGCAGAATATCGGAAACCCGAGTTCGCTTCCACGGAGGAAGTCCTCCTCACCGTGTCCTGGTGCTGAATGGACGAGCCCAGTCCGGTCAGCCTCGACATAGTCAGCCGCATAGACCTGCTTGGCACCCTCGTGATCGGGATGGTCTGGTACCTCCTCAGCGAGTGGATGTTCATATCTCCAGCCTATCAGTTCCTTGCCGGTCAGTTCCTCGATGATCTCATAATCCTCGTATCGGCCAGCTTTGAGCACGTGCTCGACACAGGGTTCTGCAACGTACAATACCTCGCTCTCACCGGCTCGTTCAGCTCGAACCCCGTGATAGGTAAGTTCGTCGTCGACGGCGATGAACGCGTTCGACGGGATGGTCCAGGGGGTGGTCGTCCAGATGAGCAATGATCCCTCACGGTCGATGAGCTCGAACTTGACATAGATTGATGGATCTTCCACATCCTCATACTCGACTTCGTTCTTCGCGATAGCCGTCTCACACCGGGGACATTGCGAAATCGACCGTTTCCCCTTCTCCACGAGTCCCCGTTCAGCCGCCTGAGCGAATCCCCACCAGGCAGCCTCCATATAGGTAGGATCGATGGTCTTGTACGGACGCTCCCAATCCATCCAGACCCCAAAATCCTTAAAATCGGACTCAAGCCCTTCGAGTTGTTCCTCTGCATAATCCTTACATGCCTCGATAAAGGCTTGTTCTCCGAATGATTCGATGTCTTGTTTGTTCTCGAATCCAAGTTGTCCCTCGACCCTCGTCTCGATGGGGAGACCGTGCATATCGAACCCCGGTCGATCACTGACTGCATACCCCTGCATTCTCAAAAACCGGATATAGGCGTCCTTGAGCGTCTTATTCCAGGTGGTGCCCATATGGGCCGCTCCGGAGGTGTACGGTGGCCCATCGACGAAAAAGAACTGTTCGCCATCTGCTCGATGTTCCTTCGTGCGGCGGTAGGCATCGGTCGCCTCCCACTGCTCGAAGACAGCCTTCTCGACCCGATCTGGGTCATATTCGTCGGCCACGTCCTCGAGGTCAGTCATGGAGGTTTGGTGTGCCTCCGCCAATAAAGTCGCCTCGGTTATTCCTGCGGCATCGGTTAACTTTCAAGCACGATGCCCTCGTTACTGACCTCATGGGCGAGTGCATTTTCTGTCAGATCGCAGCAGACGAGTTGCCAAGTCACCGGGTGTACGAAGCTGAAGATGTCATCGCGTTTCTCGACGTTAATCCGTTGGCAAACGGGCACACCCTCGTTGTTCCTCGTGAACACCATGAACGACTTCAAGAGTGCCCTGAATCAACAGCAATAGCGCTGTGGAGCGCGGTCACCGAGTTGGTTCCAGCGATCGAGGCTGCAGTTGACGCCGACGCGACGAATATCGGGATCAACAATGGATCCGCCGCTGGCCAGGAGATCTCCCATTCACATGTGCATATTGTCCCTCGTTTCGAGGGAGATGGAGGTCGGCCCATACATGCGGTTGCAGGTCGTCGACCTGACCTCGATGATGATGATTTGGAGGCCATCGGTGAGGCGATCAATCAACATCTCAAGTGAACTACACGCTCTCTAGTTATTCGCAGTAGTGTCGCATATTGTTGTAATGTTAGTTACTTGACATAGATTGAAGTGGGATCGGTCGATAATGGCATATCGCCATGTCTATCTCAGACAACGCACGGGGCTGTCCGGAATGTGGGGCGAGGATTATTAGTGAAGAAGCGGAGGAGGTCTGCTCGAGTTGTGGACTCATCACCGGAATCGATCGTCTTGACCGGGGACCGGAGTGGCGTGGTTCCCTACGCGAACGACGCCGTCGAAGGCGGACCGGGGCACCGTTGACACGTGCGCGACACGATCGGGGACTTTCTACGGAGATTGGCTATGCTTCTGGTGCCGATGGAGGAGGCGGTGCATCAGCTCAACTTGTCCGGATGAAACGTGAGCATAATCGAGCACAGATACGTTCGAAGGCGGAACGGAATCGGGTCTACGCTTACACGGAGATTCGTCGGATCTGCAGTGCACTGGATCTGCCCATGTCGGTTCGGGAAGAGGCATGTGTCGTGTTCAAGCGTGCACAGGATGCAGAACTTCTCAAGGGTAGGTCGATCGAGGGATTCGCTGCTGCATCGGTGTATGCTGTCTGTCGGATCAGTGGTATCGGCCGTACCAGGTTCGAGGTCATCGAGGTTGCGAGGGCGGATGACGGGGAATTTGGCGTGGCTTACGATGCACTCAATCGTGATCTCGGCCTTCCCATCCTCCCGATCGATCCCCGCGAGTATCTCCCACGATTGGCCACCGAACTCGAGGTCCCTGGTTCGGTTGAACACACCGCCAGGCGGTACGCCGGTCAGTTAATGGAGGAAGGTCTTGCAGCCGGTAGGAAGCCCGGTGGGGTTGCTGGGGCATGTCTCTACCACGCTGCCACCGAGCTCGATATCAAAGTGAGTCAACGAGAGGTGGCTGATGTCGCAGAGGTTTCACCGGTCACGCTTCGTGGAGTCTCAGCACTACTCGATGAAATCGATGATACTTCGTTCCCTGTCGATTGACCTCTTGAGCTATTGAAGCGGTGAAAGCTGTCCGGTCAGGACCGGTTGTTCTCCGATGATTATCGCGTCACCGGTGGCCTGCTGCCAGGCTGTTAGCGCTTGCAAGCGTCGACGTTCACGTTCGGTCATTCGGAGGGGTTGCATTGACAGCCAGGCTGGATTGGATTGCTCGATGTCGTACCCATGGTGTGTGATGATCTCCCTGGTTCGATACACCCCGAGTGGCGGTTGATACTCAATTAGGGGTGTTTCGATCCGATTTGGCACATCGAGGTAGAGGACCACGGAGGTGGGCTCAGGCGGAGGACTGGACCGTACACGTATCGATCCCTGTTGTGTGGGTCGAAGTTGCAATTCCATCCCTTGATGGATCGCTGTCGAGAGTCGAGCGAGAACGGCTGCTTTCGATACCATCGGTCCATCGATATCGATTGCGGTGAGAAGCGCACGCGTAACCCGCTCGTCAACATGATATCGGTCAGCCACCGCAGCTACCACCGACGGACCATCAGTCAACGACGCGAGATCACTTTTGATCGAGGCAAACACTGCGGGACGTTCCTCTGCCGCGAGCCAAGCCTGGAGATCGCCGGCACTGCACCCTGTTTCCTCCAGTACGACCGCCCAACCGCGATCGGCATTGACTCCCTCGAGGATTCGAAGCCACGCGAGGGAGAGGATTGCAAGTCTGGTGAGAAAAATGTCGATCGGCCCAGATCTGATCATCGGGAGTGAACGATCTTTCGCCAACCTAGCTACGCGTCTGGCAGCCTCCTTGTTTGGGGTGACGATACAGAGCGCTGCTGGATCGGACACACTGATTCCCCGATCTGTCGGCTCGTGATCTTGAAGGATGTTTGCAGCGAGTTCTATGGCCGTGCTCGCCGGATCTGTTGATGAGACCGACCAGCCATCTGCGATACATCGAGCTGGATCAAGTCTCGTCGTGAGTGTATCAGATTCGAGCCTGCGGAACGATCCACCACCTCCCGATCCGTCAAGTTGTTCAATCGGAATTACGCTGCTCGTATCGACCTGACCAGTCTCCAGGCGATCGTTCACCCAGCGAATGAGGCCATCCTGATCGAGTCTCCAGGCGGTTCTCATGGCACCGGTGGTGGCGATTGGTTGTACGATGGTAAGTGTCTCAGTAGCAGACGCTACCGCGATTTCAAGGGTTGATTGCCATGGAAGTTGATCTACCATCAACAGGGTATGTTTGCCATCTGGTTCGACATCATGGATGCCGGCCATCGCCCTTTGCAGAGCGTTGGTTGATATCCCGAAATCAAGGCAGAACTCCACGTATCGTGAGAGGGCAGCCGTCACCAGCTCGATGGCATCATCATCGGAAGTTGGTATGCCTCCAAGTTCGAACGGGCTGATCGCCGCTTCGATGCCTTCGACACGTTCACCGATGGCCTGTTGATCCCCGGCAAGTCGGCCATAACCGGTGAGGAGTCCGTTGCCATCAGCTGGGATGACGCCAT
>SKSH01000213.1 GCA_007118075.1 Halobacteriales archaeon | reverse complement strand
CTCAGCTATGAGGTCGGCGGGGCTGCTAGATTCGCCGGGTTGCAGACCCGCCCGGTCGATGGAGGTACCCGAGGTGCAGTATCTCCCGAGACGGTGGCAAACGCATTGCGAACCGAATCACTTCATGTGGCTGGAACTGGGTTGCTTGCCCTGGAGAACACCCATAACTCACGGGGAGGTCGTGCGCTAACGGTTCGTGAACTCCCTGGCCCAGCTGAGGTCGCTCACGAACACGGCGTACCGGTGCATCTCGACGGGGCCAGACTCTGGAACGCCTCAGTTGCAACCGGGGACGAGCTCACCTCGTATATGGCAACTGTCGATTCCGTTATGGTGTCGCTGTCGAAGGGGCTCGGTGCTCCCGTCGGATCGATGCTGGCCGGGCCGGCCGATTTCATCGAGCAAGCCAGGCGGAGCCGGAAGGCATTCGGAGGCGGCATGCGACAGGCAGGCATCTTGGCGGCCGCCGGTTTGGTTGCGGTAGAGCGGCGCGATTCCCTCGGACGAGATCACCGTTTGGCGAGCCAGTTGGCAGCGGGAATCAGCGATATCGAGGCGGTGCACGTCGTCGACCCTGAGACGAATATCCTCCTCGTTCATCTCGAGGGAATCAGTTCCACTGCCTGGATCGAGGAAAATCACGTACATGGTGTCGCCTGTAGTGATATCGGTGATAACTCGGTTCGATACGTGACCCACCGAGATGTGAGTGAAGCGGATATCGAACAGGCGATTGACGGGATACGATCCGCTGCAGAGAGTCTCTAACGACGACTATCCTTGTACCCCTGCTTGAAGCTGAGAAGCGATTTCCTGAGCATAAGGTAGATAAAGAAGATGACTATCATCACGGCGAGAATCACCCCAAAGACAAACATATCGACTGAGACCATGGATGCGATAGTAGTGGCACAAACACTAAGCCAATTTCGCTTATCTACCCGGTCAAATCGAGTTTTTACCTTACGTTGCTTTAAGGGCAGTCCCTGTGGTCAGTCTCCAATGGGAGCAGTTTCAGCTCCCAAACCAATGGTAAGCCCCGAAGCCCAAAACGCCCGGTGACATCACTTGGCCCATATGGGCCGGTGTACCAACCTACCATATTCCCGGCCCTCCAGGCCACAGGATTCCTGTGGCTATTCTCAACTTTCACCGTTGATGACTGTTCAGCTGCGTGGTAACGAAAGCGTCCAGACCGGCTGTTCATAGCGCACCGACCACAGGTGAATCTCCTCGCTTGTCCACTCGATTGGATCGATTCGATGGCCAGTCAGTGACTCTATCCCAGTCTTAGGACCTCCTCGTGCGAGAGTGATATGCGGGATGTAGTTCGGACCTTCGATGGCAGGATCAGCTGTTCCAAACTGCTCTGTGAGTGTTTCATGCAGTTCGACCAAGCCGGGGCTCTCCACTACCAGATAGATGACCGGTCCGACACCACTCGGTGGATCAACGAAGGCATCGATTGACGTTACCCTCACTGCGATAGGCCCCCATCCCGCAAGTGCATCCCCGACCGCGGCCTCAAGGGCATCGATCGACGCGCCTGATCGATCCCCAAAGCGTTTGATCACCAGCGTCAGCGGATCACGGATACGGTCGAATACAGCCAGTTCAGCCTCGAGTGCATCCCGCTGCTCGACGATTGCAGACGGGATCGTCCCATTGAGGCTGTACATATCCAATCTATTACGTGGCCGGTCACAAAGCCAGCGGTTCGTTCTAAAGTCGTCGATGTTTTGGTCACCGCCTGTCGATAGCTTGTTGATTGTGGCCTCAACTGAGCGGGACCGTGTCATCCTTGCAGGGCTGGTGTTCGCCGTGCTCGTCTCGCAGGTGCTCCTCTATCCCGGTATCGCCGCATTGATCGGTGAGTTCGGAATCGAAGGGGCGGATGACGGGCTCGGACTCGGTGCACAGTTCGACGCCGCGATGTGGTTCCTCGCGATCGAGTTCCTCGGGTACCTCACCTTCGTTGGGATCTGGGGGTTGGCCAGCGATCGGTTGGGGAGACGGCGATGGCTCATCGTCTTCGCCTCGCTCGGTGGAGCCATCGGCTACCTCGGGATGCTCGTGCTCGCAACAAGCTTGCAGGCTCCCTTCGAGGTGGTCCTTTTCGTCCGATTCATCCAGGGCGCGATGACGATCGGTGCCCTCTCATTAGGGATGACGATGCTCATGGATCTCGATGGTGGCCACGGTCGGAACATGGGAGCTGCTGGTTTGGCCATCGGCTTGGGCGCCTTCCTTGGCTCTGGACTGGGTGGCATCCTCACGTCAGTTCATCCATTTGCACCGCTGGTGACCGCTGCTGGATTGCTCCTCATAGTCGGTCTCTCAACGGTGTTGGTGATCGATCGAGCACCACGGCGTTCGGGTTCCATCCGACGGACAATCGATGAGATTGTGGACACCCCGGTGCTCTCGGTTCCGTTCGCGTTCGGCTTCATCGACCGGTTCACCGCAGGTTTCTTCGCACTCGTTGGAGTGTTCTATTTCCAGCAAGAACTCGGCCTCGGTGAGATCGGAACCGGCATGATGCTCTCGTTGTTCTTCCTCCCGTTCGCGGTCTTGCAGTATCCGATGGGACGCCTATCCGATCGGATCGGCCGTACCTATCCGATTGTCCTTGGTTCGGCCATGTATGGATTGGCGATCATCGCTGTCGGCCAAACCGATGTCATCCTTTTTGCTGCCATCGGGATGATCTTGGTCGGCGTTCTAGGCTCGCTGGTCTCCCCAGCGACCATGGCATTGGTGACGGATCTCTCGGTGGAAACAGACCGTGCCACCTCGATGAGCGGCTTCAACTTCTTCGGTAGTCTCGGGTTCCTTGGCGGTTTCCTCGTCGGTGGAACTGCCAGTCGAATTTTTGGATTCGAGGCGGGGTTCATCGTCGCTGGAGGGGTGGAGATCTTGTTGGCACTGGTCACCATCCCGTTATTCCTCAGCCTCAGACGGCGTGGGGTGATTGACGTCCCGAGAGAAACCAGTCGCAGTTGAACCATCGATACACCGACCGAGTTAGTGCCTCAGCAGTGAGTCCGAGATCACTCAGCGAGAATCGACTCTACGGCATCATTCGCTGCAGAAATATCCATGTCTACCTCACAGGCTGCGAATGCCTGCCCGATCGCCTCAAGTCCAGTGGTCATCCGCTCGGCATCGAGGTTGCCCATGGTACCGAGACGGAAGATTTCCCCCGAGAGGTGTGCGTGGCCACCACCGACGAAGACGTTCTGTTCACGAAGTGAGTCGAAAAACGGCTCCGGTTCAGCTCTGACAGACTCCGGGAGCTCGATGGCGGTGACGGTGCTGGCATAATCGCTCGAGCCGGCTGGGTTCGCGAAGAGCTCTAATCCCCAGGCAGTGGCTGCTGCCTCCCAAGCTTTTGCACGCTGTTCATGGCCACTGAGCCAGGTGTCCACACCCATGTCGGTGATCCGCTTCACGCCGGCTTCGAGGGCATAGAAGAGTGAGACTGCCGAGGTGAATGGGGTTTGACTCTGATTGCTTGCGCGCTCAATATGCCGGTGGAGATCGGCGTAGAAGTACGTCTGATCAGCATCGAGACGATCGATGGAACGTTGTGAGAGGAACATCGCACAGACACCAGGCGAGGCAGCCATCGCCTTTTGTGCATCGACAATGGAAACATCGATGTTCCATTCGTGTGGATGGATTCGCTCACCACCGATGCTTGAGACTCCATCGACGACGAACAGCCCATCAGTCTCAGCGACAGCCGCACCGATCTCACCGATCGGATTGGTCATCCCGGTGCTCGTCTCGGTATGGACCGCAGTTACGAGATCGTATTCCCCGTCGATGATCTCGTCTCGGACGGCATCGACGTCGTATGACTCACCCCACGGGATCTCATACTCATCGACGGTACACTGTCGGTCTGCGATCTGAGCGAATCGACGACCGAAGTTCCCGTTGATCAGCGAGAGCACCCGTGAATCATGGTCAGTGAAGTTGGCCACACCAGCATCCATCCCGAGCGTGGCCGTCGCATTCATGAACAACACCTCACCATCCCACGGTGAGGGTTCCCCGTCGTGCCGAGAGTTCGTGTAGATCTCTCGGACCCCTCCCTGGACCCGGTCATACAGTTCACTGAATGCTGCAGACCGATGGGAGATCATTGGCCGACTCAATGCGTCGCGGATTGATTGGTGCAACACGACTGGCCCAGGGTTCAACAAGAGAGTTTCCTCTTCCATGGTAGATGATGCGCTAGTCGGTTAGAAAAGCACCTCGAAGCCAACGCAGCCTTGTACCAGGCAGCACAAGAGCGGACCGATATGGCTGTGGAGGCGCCGACAGACAACCCCTATGTCAGCGATCCACCGACTGAGTTCGATCCCATCGAGGAGCTCTCAGTCACAGAGGCGGTGGCGGAGGTCGAACTCCTCAGAGAGGCAATCCGTTACCATGACCATCGGTATTACATCGAGGCGGACCCGCTCCTTGCTGACCGGACGTATGATCGCCTGATGGATCGGTTGATCGAACTAGAAGAACGATTCGACCTCGCGCACCACGCAAGCCCCACACAACGAGTGGCACCTGGACCACTCGACGAATTCGAGACCGTCGAGCACGTACGCCCGATGCTCTCGCTCGATGCGAGTGCTGACGCATCAGCGGTGAGGGAGTT
>SKSH01000004.1 GCA_007118075.1 Halobacteriales archaeon | reverse complement strand
TCGGCGAGCTGTTCGGCGGCGGTTCCTGCATCGAGACAGCTCATTCGCAACGTCTCTGTGGACCATTCCCCGTCGATTTCGCTCAGATCGATATCGAGATACACGAGGGTGTGTAGCCCGCGATCCTGGTTCTCCTGGATGGTCTCGATGACACTCGGAGGTACCCCATGATCGCCGAACTGACCTGGTCGGGGCACGGTCGTAGCCTTGCCGAATCGACGTCCCTGTAGGCCACAGAGACTGGCCGCAGCCGAGGCAATCGAGGTGCCATGGATCACCCTGGTTGGTATCCCTCGCTCCATTGCACGTAACCGGAGATCGACGTGCGTTGTCGCGACCATCGGATCGCCACCGACGAGGAGTACGACGTGCTCCGTAGCTGCAGCTTCGAGGATCGGTTCTGGCTGCTGTTCGATTGCATCCCGATCGAGGACCGTCAGCTCGCGGCCATGGTATCGTTTGAGATCATCGAACGATGCGCCAGCAAGGACACTTGTGTACGCCTCGAGATAGACCAAATCAGCGCGAGCGACCGCCTCGGCACCACGTTGGCTGATGGATCGCTCATCGTAGAGGCCGAGGCCGACGAACTCGAGCATGACTATCGGTGCGCGGTGGATGACCATACCACCAGCGAAACGGTACGGTTAACGACCACGGCCACCGCAACCTGATTTATGCGACGGCCGTGTGTTCGGGTCGACCGGGAGGACGGCGAACGGACCCGCCAGTCCCTTGAGGAGGCCGGCGTGCGTGATCATGAGGCTGCCATCGAGAGCGATGGAGAGTACGTCTACATCCCGGTGATCGATGGTGCGGCCATCCTCGAGGAGTTTGAAGTCATCGAACGAGAGCTCGAACCGCGAACTGCACGCACGCTACCGAATGATTTGCTGTCGTTCACCCCGACGTATGAACGACTCGGGGACCTCGTGTTGTTACAGGAGGACGATCGCAACCGGGCAATCAAAGCCGCGTCGGCGTTCATGCGATCAGATCTTCCCGTCGAGGCGGTCCTCTGGCGTCGTTCTGAGGTGGAGGGGACATACCGGATCGCAGACTGGGAGCTCCTCGAGGGTGATCGAACCGAAACCGTCCACCGCGAATACGGGGCTGAGTTCCTCGTTGATCCGACCAAGGCGTACTTCTCGCCACGGTTAGCCACCGAACGACATCGAGTCGTCTCACAGATCCAGCAGGGAGAACAGGTGGTCGACATGTTCGCTGGTGTCGGTCCATTCGCCATCCGAGCCGCACTTGCTGGTGCAAAGGTCATCGCGGTCGATGTCAATCCTGATGCAGTGACGTATCTCACGGAGAACGTCAGGCGGAACGGCGTGGAGAACGCGGTAACCGTCATCGAGGGTGATGTCGGCGAAATCGTCGATAACCACACGGACTGGGCGGATCGGATCATCATGAACCTCCCGCATCGTGCAGATGAATACCTCGGAACCGCCGGGTTGTTTGCGGCTGCGAGTTGTCGCCTCCATTATTACGATATCCAACCAGAGGTAGATGCCTTCAATCCGGGCATCGGGGCGATCAACGAGGTTCTAGCCGGAACGTACGAGATCGAGGTCATCACGGAACAGGCAGTCCGGTCGTACGCTCCTGGAGTCATCAATATCTGCCTCGATGTCGACCTCCAGCGCCGTACCGAAAAACCGCCTACTCCGTGAAGAGTGCTACTCTGATCTCTTCTGCCAATGGTGAGAGGTGTACCTGTGCTGCCGCGGCGACGATGATCGCACCAAGCGTGTTGAACATCATATCACGAACCGTATCGTCAATCCCATGTTGGGCTAGGGGCATCTGGATTTCGGTCGCCTCAGCGATGACATCGAGGCCAAACTCGAAGAGTTCCCAGATAACGCCGAAGGCCATGACGAAGATGATGACGTAGACGAAGATGTACCGCTTCGGGAGGTGGATCTCGGGGTGGTGCAGATCGATGGCCCGTACGGTGATGTAGCCGATCCCTGCCACGAGCGAGGCTGAGAACGCGTGAGTGAGATGGTCCCACCAGCCAAAGTAACCATATAAGCCGGCCGAACCGAGGGTGTGAAAGAACACCGCCGCGGTGATCCACAACGCCAACCATGGATCGAGGGAGAGGCGATAGTTTCGCTCAAGCAAGGCGGGAAGGAACGTAATCGAAAGTGCAATCAGACTATTGATGATGACCTTCGGATTCGGGTCATAGATCCCGAATAGGAGAAGACCGATCAATATCGTTTGCATCATCCTGGAAGTACGCCGCTGCCATCGAGGGGTGAACCGGGCTCGAATGATGCTCATCATCGGCGAATCACCCACATAAGTGAGCTTCGCAGCCGCCGTGCCCGACGACGGAAGTATAGATCAAAGATGATGCCGGCGGCAATTCCAGCGAGTAGCACCCAGAAGAACTCGATCATCAGCGCCTCATTGGCCAGGTCTTGGTCATAGGCATGAAGGAGATACTCGGTCCCGATATGCCGGTCCATGTTCCATCGGAGGATGGCCCAAGCGGCGGCGACCGCCAGCGTGGCCAAAACGACGATCATCACCGCGAACCAGTGCGTGACATTGATCCTGGCGAGGACGTGCAATTCGGTGACGACGATCAATGCCACCGCCGCGATCGAGAGGAACGTGGCGAACTCATTGGCTAATGTCGATACCTCAAGTGCCCGTGCAACCACCGGTAACGAGGTGATAACGAGCAACTCCCACGGGAGCATCACCATCGGAGAACGATGGCTGATCGGCGGGACGACGACGATGATGATGAGCAGCCCCGTGAAGACGATCCACTGTCGATCCCAGTCGAGGAGGCTCTCGATCCAAACGAGGACGAACAGGCCGACCACCACCCAGGATAGGATCGCATTGGCACGGCCACTCTCGAAGAGTTGTTCGAGTAGGTCCTCGTACTCCTCCGTCATACACTATCAGGACTGGAGCTACTGGCATAAAGCGTGGTGCTTGACCAATCAGGAGTGGTCGATGCGGAACGCTTAATAGGGGCTTCGGTGCTACCATGAGATACATGCCGGCGTAGCTCAGACTGGCTAGAGCGATTCCTTCGTAAGGAATAGGTCGAGGGTTCAAATCCCCCCGCCGGCTGCCGACGATTTCTTCAAAGCCGGTTAGGTATGGTGCAAGTCGGTAGTTTGAGTTTCCGCAGACCGTACATCTACTGCTCAGTATTAATGTCGTGGTCACGGTCCCCTATACCGGACATAAAACCCACCGAGCACGGCGATGACGAGGATGACACCGCCGATCAATCACCAAACCTACCTACTCTTCACCATCAAAATGGTCGATGCGGCGAACACCAGCGAGTGGTGGGCCATGATGAGGTTCGGTGTGTCCTCGTCGGCTGGAGTAGCACATACATAAGCAATACCTCATCCTGAACATTCACCTGCAAGGTATTGACGAGCTACTCGAAAGGGGTCTTGAGCGTGATTCGAGACGATGCTGCTCGTGGACCTCGATGCCAGAAGAAAGTGTACAGTCCTAATTTGATTGGTATGTTATACGGTACTTACTAAACAGGGTAGTGAGGGTAGAGTCTATCGATGCATCGAAGAGAATACTTCCTGACAGCGATAGCCGCAATTTCGGTTGCTGGTTGTCTGAGGGTAGACAGTGAACCTGACGGGCCTGGTAACGATACGGGGGATAACGGTTCAGGCGAGAATGGGGACAACCAAGGTGCCGGGGGAGGCGATGATGACGATAACGGTGAGCCCGCAGAACATGTCACAGACGTCGCCGTGCACCACTGGCCCTTCGTCGAACGGTCCGGAAACACCGTCGAGGACATTATCGGTGATGCCAACGGGACCATCCATGACGGACTGGAAAACATCAACGGGGAATGGTACGAAGACCACGCTGAATACCTCGAGGAGGGCGCGGAAGGACATATCGACCTCGGCCATCTTGAATCGATCAATGAGGCCGTGGCCGGTCACGCGTTTGCGCTCATTGCGACGGTAAAACCGTCCACAATTACACCTGATCGAGCGATGACGATACTCGGGGCCGGCGGGGGGCACACCAATTGGTGCGAATTCCGTATCAGTGAATCCGATGGCACCCGGAACGGTCGGCCCATCATCATGATTCGAGACAATGGCGCCAATGAAATCAGGGTCGCCGCCGGTGAGTCGATTGCACCGGACACGACATCTCGTATCGCCGTGAGTATGGAGGGCAATACGGCCGACGATGTTACCTTCTGGATTAACGGTGAAAAGGTGTATACCGAGGTACTTCACGAAGGGGAGTTGGTTGACTCTGTGGTTCCCGAGGAAACCTATGGGATTTTCGCCAGCAATCCGGACTCTGAGTCCACCATCCGAACGCGTCGCTGGTTCAGGGGGACGATCGACAACGTGATTTTCTGTGATCAGGCGATTTCGGATGAAGCAGCCACCCAAGACTTCGAGGATCAACCCTGGAGTGAAGAGGAATCGGTATCGGATTCGTCTCCACTCGTCCCTTGATTCGGTTACGGCCACCAGAAGTCGCTGTGAGCGTTTTTCAGGATGAGAAATGCGTTCGTAGAGGATGTGATCTCGGTGCTCAGCCTGTCAGGGCGATTGGTCGACCCAGCACAAGTTGTATACATCCATACTCTATCTTCGTGACGGCCAGCTAGATTCAGCGCCAATTGGCTGTCGTGAATGATATCTTGTGTAGCTCCGGC
>SKSH01000107.1 GCA_007118075.1 Halobacteriales archaeon | reverse complement strand
TCTGTGTGTATTCCCGCGGCGTCCAGTGCGGCTCCTAATTGAAGGGCGTCAAGCGTCCGCAAGTCATCCTCGAGCACCAGATCGAACGCGAGTTCGAAGACGGGAGTCTCGATGGGAATGAGCGTGTACCGTTCGGCTGCTTCCTCGAAGAACGCGATCAACAAATCGTCTCGCTGACGCTCCGTCAACTCGCCCCGGTTGAACTTTCGTCGAGAGGCGGACATCATCTCGATCACCGTCAAGGAGGTGATCAAGATTGGCTCATCGGTATCTTCAATCAACTCGTCAACAACCGGTGTTCCGACTTCCTCCGAATATCGCTTAACGAGTGCCGACGTGTCCACAAAAAGCATTCAGATCCGTTCGGCTCGTTCCTCATCGACGAATTCGCTCAGTGAGGTTCCCTCTGTGGTTTCCCTCCGGATTGACCGGACCTCCACGTGCCGGTCTCGATCAGCGACGAATTCCTTCATGCGACGGCGAAGCCCCTCTACGCGTGCTCCCTGGAGGACATAATGGCCGAGATCGGGCACGTCATTTGTATCGCTCATACCCACCTGTTAGCCATGATCGGTTAAAAGCAATTGGGCGTTCCAGAAGCGGGCATCTCCGAACGTGAAACCTCATGATTGCACTCGCTCGGTGTCTCGGTAGGCAACGTCGAGGTCGAGATCCTCGTACATCCGATCAAGCAGACTGGTGGTTCAGCTACCTCGAGGATTTGTTGCAGATGCTGTTCGGACAGCGTCGTGATCACGTCGCTGTAAAAGTGCTGCCCGACGTCACGCATAGTAGGCATCCATCAGACGGTGTGCTGCATCAACACAGGGACCGCCCTCGTCAAGTAGGTCGAGGATGAGTTGCGGGGTGCACACGATATCCATGTCGTTTACCAAGTCTGCTTCGTAGAACACGTGCTCGTCACCGACGCGGATTTCTGTGTTCCCACCGCCGATGAGAGCGTTCGATTCGATCCAATTCGTCCAATCTCCGGCATCGTCGGGATGGATGTACACGGCGGTTCGGGCGGGGAACAAATATCCCTGCTTGGCGTTCTCGGCTTGGTACGTGGTGAAGGCGTGTTCGAAGTTGGTTTGTTGAATCGTGGTCACGGGATTCTGGATGGCGACAGAAACTCGATTTGGTTGGATCCGGTTGTTCAGCCAGTACTCGAAAAGCTGTTCGTGTTCCGTGACCGTCGTCCCATCGACGTACCCCATGCTTTCGAGCTGGTTGGTGACATTGACTGCCCACTCCGAGGTCGTGCAAGCACGCCTCGCGAGTTCGCGCTTGCTTAGCGAACCGTCCGGCTGAAACAGCAGTGCTCTGAGCAACCGTTCACGTTTGATTCCCCGCTGTTTCTCTGGCGGTGCCAACCACATGCCCACTAGGTAACTGTTTCCCTTTATAAATGTTAGCTAGCGCTAGCTAACACATAGTACTTAAATACGATAGTTAGTACAACTGCTATGGCGGTGAACCCGTGGATTTGAGGTCCTCCCACGACTGAAGCCGTCTGCTTCCGGCCGATTGGTGTCATTGCTGGTTCCCGGTGGAGTGGAATCCAAGTAGCTAGACGCTCACCGATTGAGGAAACTGATCTCTCGATCCAGCTTGTCGGGATTGTGGTCGTGATAGATCATCGCCGTCTCGAGCTGTGACCAGCCCATGAACTGCTTGAGCGAGATCACGCCAAGCCCGCGGCCGACCTGGTGGCTGGCGGCGGTCGCCCGCAGCGCGTGTGGGTGCAGACCCTCGGCCTCGGGGACACCTTCGATCAGCCACTCGAGGCGGCGTTCGACCGCCGAGCGCGAGTACATCCAGCGCGGGTACTTCTCGAAGTACGTCTCGATGATGAACTGGATGCGCGGCGACCAGCCATACGGGACCGACCTGGCCGCGTGTTCGGTCTTCGCCAGCCACTGCAGCTCCTGGGCCTCCTCCAGCGTGAGGCCGTCGTTCTTCTCGGCGCGCTGTTTGGCATAGGCCCGGCACTCGCCACAGAGGCCGCCGTTACGACCGTGATCGCAGGGATGCTGATACGGGATGGTGATGCGTTGTGTATTGAAATCGATCCAATCGCGCTCGAGATGACACAACTCGCCCACGCGCAGGCCGAGCCGTCCCAGAGCGACGAGGATCAACCTGGATTCGAGGTCGCGGTCGGGTTTCAGGTCGTATGTGGCGTCGAAGAGCCGCTCGAAGAGCACCTCGTCGATGGCGTTCTCACGGGCATGTCTGACACTCCCGTGGCTGTTGGTCCCCTGGTAGGGGGTGTAGCCGCTGGAAGCGTGGTGATCACGTGAATCGGTCATGTTTTTCGGGTGGTGTGTAGACCACAGATGGTGGTCAGTGCTGCATCGACACTGGTCCCATCATCGAGGATAACGGTAGGTGGGAGTTGCTGTTGCTCATATCTCCATTGGCCCCACTTTGTCCGATACTGGCGGTACACATTATCATCGATAATTATATAGAGCAGTTGCGAATTTTTGCCAGCATATGTCACTCGGGCCGAGTGATGCTGACGAAACGCGGTATCGACTTTGGATCATTTCTGTCATCGTGTTGGCCATCGGTGCCGTGATGCTATTCGGCGCTCCCACGGGGGCAACATCGGCACCGAATTTCGCCGTCGATTCGTCGAATCCAGCGGCGAACGCGACAGCGGAACACCACATAAACGCGTTTGAGGCGGGTGATGACAACGAATTACACGAAGTTCGCATCGCCTACAACGATTCGTGGGAGATCCACGATACCCCATCGGGGATCGAACTCGATGGTGAGTGGCAGCATGTCAGCGTTCAGGTCGAGGAGAATACCATCGTGATGAGTCTGATCGAACCAGCCTCGGTTGACGAATCCTCCACGATCGTGTTCCACGAGTCGATCTCGGTCACCAACCCAAGCACCGTTGACGACTATGACATTGACCTCGAACTCGTCGACGGGGACGATGACGTCTTCAGATCCGACACCTACCAGGAAGAGATCATCGAATCAGCGTACTTCACCGGGACCGTCGTGAACGCCTCGAACGACGCGGCGATCGAGGGTGCGTTCGTCCATATCAGTAACGACACGAACGACTTCAGTTTTGATCTCGAAACGAATGAGACCGGTGAATTTGCCAAGTACGTCCCAGCATTCACCTGGGACATCCTGGCTGACAAGGATGGGTACCTGACCAACGTGACGGACCCACAAACCTTCCTCCCCGATGAACACGTCACGCAGGACTTCGAACTCGATGTCTCCGCTCAGCTCGAGGTGAAGGCGGTTGATCCCGATGATAACCCGATCCCCGAGGCCGATATTGAGGTTACACAAGACGGCATGATCCATGAGTCAGGGAACACCGATACGGACGGTATCACGGTATTCGACCTAGAGACGGGCTCGTACAACGTCACCCTCGAACACGATGCGTTCGAGGACGTGACGAAGGAGGAGATCTCCGTGACGGAGGGCGAATTCAAAGCTATCGAACTGGAGGCGGCCCTGACTTACGAGACCGATTACGTGAACGGCACGGTCCTCGACGCCGAGGGCGACGAGATTTCCGACGCGACGGTCACCGTCGCGAATGACTCTCAACTCGGCGAGTTCGACAACGTGACGAACGAGGACGGCAACTTCTCCATCGAAGCGCCGGTCGGTGGGGCCACCGTCACGGTCGAGGCGGACGGCCATCTGCCATACGAACAATCCCTCACCGTGCCTGACGAGGAGCTCGAATTCACGCTCGATTTGGCCGGGACGATCACGGGGACCGTCACTGACGATGAGGGCAACCCGCTGGAGGGCGTCATGGTCACCGCCCAGGACTTCGATAACCAGCACCACGAGTACACCTCGACGAACGAAAGCGGTGAGTTCGAGTTGGTGCTCCCACCGGGCGAGTACGACCTCATCGAGTTCGAGAAAGACGGGTACGCCAAATCGACGGAGCGGGACGTGAGCCTCGCCGGGGGAGAGACGGAGACCTTAGATTTGTCCCTCTATGACTCGTCGACGATCGAGGGCTACGTGTTCGATGAGGACGGCGAGCCAGTCGAGGGTGTCGAGGTCAATGCAGAACTCTTCGATGAGTTTATCTCCATCGATGCGACGACCGACGAATCCGGCTACTACCAGATCGACGACGCGGCGAATGTCTCCTACGATGTCGTCTCGGCGGAGAAGGATGGTTATCCCACCGCACAGAACGAGTCGGTGACGATCGACGATCCCGGTGAGGTCATCGAGGTGAACTTCACGTTGCCCGAGGCCTCGTACATCGAGGGGCAGGTCACCGACAGTGATGGTGACCCAATCGCCGACGTCTACGTCAGCGCATATCCGATCACCGGTGGCTCCTCCTTAGACCGCCAGTCGACCGACGCTGATGGCAACTACAACCTCACGGTCCCCGAGGGCAAGGTCCTCATCGGCATCCCAGATGCGGGTGAGTTCGAGAGCTACTTTGCGCACGATGGCGTCTCAACGACCGTCGGCGAGACGACCGACCACGATATCGTTCTCCAGGGGACCGGTACCATCGATGGACAGGTCGATGTCCCAGACGATGTTGACCTGGAGTCTGCCACCGTATCCGCGGTCGATAGCTCGTACACGCGTTACGGCCACGCGTCCATCGACGAGGATGGATCGTTCTCGCTGGATGTCGGGCCCGGCACGTGGGAACTGCACGTCAGTATCGATGGCGTCCCCGACGAGC
>SKSH01000124.1 GCA_007118075.1 Halobacteriales archaeon | reverse complement strand
GAGGTACATGTTGGAGCGGTTGGTGAGGGGGTATCGGCCCTGGCAGCAGCGCTCGGTCCATATGGCGTTTCAGTGGTGCATCCACTCGAGGCTGATGGCATCGAGACGTATGCACCGAAGGCGTGGGCAGCTGGCATCTGGCAGGCAGCGACGGCCTGTGAAGCAGCAGCCATCCTTGCCCCTGGCACCGATCGTGGTAACGAGGTGCTCTCGCATATCGGGGCCGAACATGATCTGCCGTTCTCGGCGAACACGATCGATGTTTCTGCCGGCGATGGGTACGAACTCACCCGACAGCGGTGGGGTGGCAGCCTGTTGGAACATGCTCGTCTCGATGCCGAGGTGGCACTCATGAGCGTCGCGCTCCATGAACTCTCGATCGAGGAAGTCGATCCTGGTGCCACAGCAAGCGTTGAACCGGTCGACGTCAGCCTCGATGCTGGCGATCTCGCGGTGAGCGTGACACGCTTTGAAGCTGCCGAGGACGAGGGTATCTCGCTGAAGGACGCCAACATCGTCATCGGCGGTGGCCGAGGGGTCGGGAACGCAGAAAATTTCGATATTCTTGAGGAGCTCGCGGCTGAACTCGGCGCGGCCGTCGGGTCGTCTCGTGCCGCAGTGAACGAGGGCTGGCGTCCGCATGACGACCAGATCGGACAGACCGGAGAGAAGATCTCACCGACGATCTACATCGCCTGTGGGATCAGCGGGGCAGTTCAACACATGGTCGGCTGCAAGGGGTCAGATCATATCCTGGCGATCAACACCGACCCTGAGGCAGGTATCATGCAGAAGGCGACCTGGGCCGTGGTCGGTGATCTACATGAGATTATCCCCGCGGTGACCGAAGAGGTCAGAAAGCGGAAGGGATAGCGCCATCCAAACCAACCCGGCGGACCTTTCTACTTGCACTCTGAGCAGAACAACCAGATTGATCGCATGGGACACTGGCGACCGAAGACACTGGTGAAGCAACTCACGGTCCAGGCAGCCTTCGATACCGAGCATCTCCACCTTCGATTCGAATGGGACCAACCAGATCCTGGTGGATGGCTACACGACATGCTCGTCTATCGGGATGGTCGTTGGCATCGATATGCCTCACCATCGCCTTGGGTGAGTGACAGATCCAATGACCATCAGGGGTTCTATGAGGACCGGATCAGCTTCCTTCTGGATGATGGGTCCGTACATGGTGGCGAAGCATTCGGGGGCTGGTTGACGGTCCATCGAGGGATGCGCTCGTTGCCAGACGAGATTGGATCCGATGAGATCGAGGCACATCCACACTATGGGCGAGATGGCCTTGGTCGGACTGATATCAGGAAGTATCTCCCCCATGCCTGTGCAGGTGAGTGGTGGGAGAATGACTGGCGGGAGGTCAGACCGCCGGCTGAGCTGGAGCAGCTCAAGCGAGATGGCGTCTTCTTCGACCTCCCGATGTGGCGTGCACATCGGAGCGATCCCCTCTGCTTTGGGACCGATCATCACATCCTCGATTATCGCCACACCGACGCCGGTCGTCACACCTACACCAGTCAGGTATGGGACCCGATCGAAGGCCCGACTTACATGTTCGATCCATCGGTGGTGCCTGGTGGGGCACTCGATCACCATGCCATCGCGAACGGAGCGATTCCACCACACGGAGCAGATGGGTACGCCCTCGATCCCGAGCATACCGTGGCATTCGACCCTGCGGTTGCCGAGTGGGAGGGGGCGATGATCCCACGACGGCCGCTTCAATCACCGACCGGCAGTGCGGCTGATTGGCGGGCATCGGGCACCTGGCGGGACGGTCGCTGGGTCGTGGAGATGTCACGCAGACTCACCACCGAGTACCCACTGGATACGACCCAGCTGCAACCTGGTGAGTACTATACGATCTCTCCGGCAGTCCATCATGGCGCTGGCACTCGTTGGCACTGGGTCGCCTACCCGTATCGCCTCGGCCTCGGGATCGAACCGCCACCGCTTTCCTCGATACACGATGCTGACCGAACGTCGATCGTTGCAACCCCGTTCGAAGGAGGTACGCCGCCATGGGAGTCGGTCGACCCCGTTGAGATCCCCCTCTTGTTCCCTGGATTGGTGACCTGGGATGATCTCATCAGCGATACCCATCCACAGAGTGCGGCGGTACGTGCCGCTGAGATCACGATGTGGGAACTGTATGAGAAGGATCCGGCCTCCTTCCTCGAGGACCAACCCTGATTGGTACTGGCGGTGATTGGCAGACGTCGCTCGACCCGACTGCGTGATTACGTTATCTCGAAGGACTGCTGTGGTGCAACCCGGCCAACGAGACCTCTTCCAGGAGCGCAGGAGTGAGCCGTCCATCTTCGGTCCATCCTCGTCCCCGGTAGTACCGATCTCGAAGCACCTCGAATGCGGCTGGGTCTACTGCTGCAGATGTCTGTGGTCCCGTGACGATCGGACGGGTGAACGCGGTGGGGAGTCGGTCATCGACTGAGGTGATCCCCTCACGAACGTTGAACAATCGGGTGAGCGTCCAGATGCGTTCGCCCGTCAACCAGAGTTCGTCACTGCTGGTCTCCCAACCGATCGCATCGAAGTACTCGATGCCGAGATCGTCCTCAAACGCCGGGGCGGTGATGTCGTCTACGATATATGACCACAGTACGGCTCGGAGATTCTGCTCCTTGATGACCACCTGAATTCGTTCGTCATCGTCCCAAGGATCGGTGTCGAGAAGCTCATCGAAGATCGGCCTCGACCGACGATGACAGGCGCCTCGATCACTGGTCGCAAAGGCGAGAGCCATTCCTGGTGACGGCCGCGGGTCGTACGAGGCAGCCGACATCGACTTCACCGTCGGGATGAGGTCATCTCCACCGAGAGAGGCAGCCGCCCGATCGATACCCTCAGCGAGCAACTCACCGAGGCGACTCGACCTGGTACCGATTTCGAACAACAGCTGTTTCGCAGCGGTCACATCACCGAATCCGAGTTCTCGATCGATGAGTTCGCGCTCGTAAGCCAACATGGCCCACGCGAGCGCATTACCTGCCTCGATCACGTCGAGGCCGAGGGTATCACAGGTACGTCCGAGTTCGAGGACATCGTCGAGAGTGCCGATCCCGAGGTTCGCCCCGAGGGCGATCCCAAGCGCACCCCTTGGGACTTGTTCGTCGAGTTCAAAATCACCTGGAATCTCGGAGGTCGTCCGTTCTCGAACACCTGCCACGGCTTTGATGGCCTCCACCCCGAGGTTTGCTGCCGCTTCGAATCGCCCCTCAGTCCATCCTCTGGTGGGGAGTACTCCGGTCGCATTGGCGGCGTCGATGGTCTCGACAGTACCACTATGTCGATGCCACCGCCCGCGATGATCCCGGTCGAAGCGATCCTCATACCTGGCTCGAACGGACTCAAGATTCGGATCTGTCGGAAGCTCCCCCTCGGCGACGATTGCCTTGAGCCGTTTCGATCCCATCACCGCCCCTGTCCCGCCACGACCGGCATGGTGTTTGCCAGCATCGGTGGCGATGGTCGCATAACGGACCTTGGCCTCACCGGCTGGGCCGATGCAAGCGACTGCTCCATTGTCTATCGAGTCGGTTGTTTCGGCCACATCGAGTCCCCACTGCTCGGTTGCCGGTTCGATCGTCCCGGAACCGTCTGCCAGGTGAAGCATGACCGGCTCGTCAGCACGCCCGGTGATGATGATCCCTGCATGTGCAGCGAGTGCACCGACGAACGCCTCAGCGAACGTACCACCGGTATAGGAGTCGACGAAGATACCTGTAAGCGGCGATTTCGTGATTGCGACGATTCTCGTCGTCCCTGGAAGGAATCCTGAGAAGGGTCCACGGAAGAGACATAGCACGTTCTGCGGGGCGAGCGGTCTGACCCCTTGGGGAACCTCATCAAAGAGATACCTGCTCCCGAGGCCTTTGCCACCGATGAACCGCTCGAGCCATTCATCGGGGATCGGCTCTTCGGTGACCGTCTGGTCGGAGAGATCGACCCTGAGCACCATCGACGGGACGTCCACACTCGTCACACGATGAGTTGGGAACCGGGGGCGATTAAGGGTTGTGCGGAGCCGGTCTGGACGGAAAGCGGTTTACCGCAACTTGCCGTCTCCGGCAGTATGGAACTGGTGTCGGCTCTCGATGCGAGATCGGGGGTCGTCAGCGTCGTCGGCGCCGGTGGGAAGAAGTCGACGATGTATCGACTCGCGGAAGCCATCGATCGGGCAGTGGTGACCGCAACGGTTCGCATCCCACCGTTTGAATCACATGTGGCACGGGTGGTCGTCACGGATGACCCGGTGAGGACTATCCTGGATGCGAGTGAGGACGACTGGCCTCTCGGGCTCGTCCCCAAGATCGAACGGGAAGATCGCTATCTCGGATATGCCACCGAGCTCATCGATTCGATGGCCGAGATCGAGACGGTCGATACGATCCTCGTGAAAGCTGACGGTGCAAGGCTACGAAAATTCAAAGCCCCTGATCAGCGGGAACCCCAAGTTCCCGCATCATCGACGGTTGTGGTCCCGGTGGTCAGTGCCCACGTCATCGGCCAACCGTTGTCCGACGAACTGGTCCACCGGGTCGATCGGGTCGCGACCCTCACCGGGCTCTCACCAGGACAAATCATGACCCCGGAGGCAGTCGCAGCGGTACTTTCCAGTTCGGATGGTGGGCACAAAGGCGTCCCCGACGGAGCGACAGTCATCCCGCTGATCAACATGGTCGACGATGATGGGTT
>SKSH01000130.1 GCA_007118075.1 Halobacteriales archaeon | reverse complement strand
TGCATCTGCGATTGTGTTCCTCCCAAGGGAAGGTGGGCGGCTCAGTCGATTCCTCACCGGTGATCGGCCCACGAGGTTAATCATGGAATCACCGATTCCGGTCATCACGTTACCACAACCCACTGCTCAATCAGACTGATGGGCAACTTCGTCTCAGGAGCTCAATCGGCTGCTGATTGCAGCCAGTAACGACCGCTTCGTCGGGTCGGCATCACGGACCACAACGATGTTCCCATCGATCTGTTCTCCCATCCGTTCTGGGATCGCACCAGAGAGAATGCGTTCAAGCGGGCTCACCCTTGAAACCCCCATGCAGACGGTATCGTGTGAGCTGGCAATTTTTAACAGCGCCTGCTCGAGGTCATCGCTGACGACTACCTCAGTCTTGTACTCGTTGACCTCAGCTCGCGCTGCAGCCTCCTCGATGAGTGTCCGGCCGCGCTGTGTCGGGTCGATCGCATCCTCATTCTCCGTGGACTGGACGTTCGCCAGGGTGAGTCCTGAACCTTCCTCAGCAGCGGCCAAGGCTGCCGCCTGTGAGATGATGAGGTTCGTATATGGTCCCTCCCCGACCAATGCAACGACCTCGCCAATATGTTCCCGTCCTTGTTTGACGAGGGCGACCTCGCATGGTACCCGCTCGATGATCCGGTCGATGTTCGACCCGAGGACGTGTTCCCGCCTGGTGTGTGTCCCGGACCAACCCATCACCACCATGCTTGCCTCCTCTTCCTCGGTGACGGTCATGATTGCATCTCCTACATCTCGACCGATGATCGCTCGGGTCCGAAGTTTGACCTCGAGAGAGCCGGCAATCTCGGTGGCCTCGGCGAGTAGCTCGCGCTGTCGTTCGACACGTTCGTGCTCGAATGCCAGCTCTTGTGCCAATGAGGTCTGATCTGGGACGGTAATCACATTCATCAAGACGAGCTCAGCATCGTCGCGGGCTGCTGCGATCGCTGCGGCGACCTTGAGCAATCCACGTTGCGACTGAGGATTTGCAATGGGGACGACGATACGTTCGGGGATGTCCTCGCCCGGTGTTGGTTCAACCGTCTCGATGAGAGCTTCCCCAACGAGACCGGTTCGCTCGACGCGTTTTCGGCCGTACACCCAGTACCAAAGGCCACCGACGAGGACAATCCCAACTGCACCGATGATCGGGAGGTTGTCCATCTGTGTGATAATGAAGAGTCCCGAGAAGACCCCAAACAGTTGGATCCATGGGTACATTGGCGACGTGAAGTCGGGATCGTACCATTCAGGCTCTCGTCGTCTGAAGGCGATCAGCGAGAGACAGACGAGGATGTAGACAATGATCTGGAAGGCCCCGGCGGTCTTGGCGATCTCCTCGACCGGTAACGCGAGGATGATGATGAGCATGGCACCACCGGTCGTCAAGATCGCGGTTACCGGCGTTCGAAACCGCTCATTGACACCCGCGAAGGTGTCCGGCAGGAGATTATCTCTGCTGAGGGCGAACGGGTAACGTGAGGCGGTGAGTATCCCGGCGTTCGCAGTGCTGATGAGTGCGAACATCGCCGCGATAACGATGAGCACGATACCGATGAATCCGAAGAATGGTTCGACCCCATCCACCATGGGCGTCGCCGAACCAGCGAGTGCAGCGGCGTCAACCGTTCCAACGAGTACGAACACGATCAGCGCATAGAGTGCGGTCGTCAATCCCAATGACAGGAGCAACCCTAACGGAAGATTTCGAGCTGGATTCGAGATCTCTTCGGCAACCGCAGCCACCTTCGTCACTCCACCATAGGAGATCAGCACCATCGCGGTCGCCGCGAACAGTCCAAGGGTCCCCTCCTCCAGGAACGGAGTGTAACTCTCTCCCTCGATATTCCCGATTGTCAATGCGACAAATCCACCGAGAATGAACAGCATGACCAACACAAGGATCTTCTGTAGCCCACCGGTCTGCTTGACGCCGATGACGTTGACGGTAATGAGGATAATCCCGACCACGACCGCGATGATCTGGAGTTCTATCTCGGTGACCTCCCAGCCGAATCGGAGGAAGATTGGCCCGAGATAGATCATCCCTCCGATCAATGCTAACGCACCTTTGAACATCAGCATCAACCAGGTTCCAAGCCCGGCGATGGTCCCGGCTCCAGGCCCCATGCCACGCTCGATGAAGATGTAATCACCACCCGCCTCTGGCATAGCGGTCCCGAGTTCAGCAATGCTCACTGCCGCTGGCACGACGAGAATGCCCGCGAGGATGAACGCGAAAATAACCGATGGACCGGCCTCGGCCATCGCCAACCCTGGGAGGATGAAGATACCACTACCGATCATCGCACCCATGCTGATGGCGATGACAGACAGAAGGCCGAGATCGCGTTCGAGTTCCTCTTCTGGCATGGTCTACCTCAAGCTACCGTCGATATGGAACATCCTTTCAGCTGTTGAAGGTGGTGTAGACCCGCGATTGAAAATTTGCTGGAAAATCACGCTCTCGACTGTAAGCAACCAATCCTCCCGGGTAAAACCCTTCGAAACCGGCGAAAACCGGTCACCACTGATCAACACCCAACCGCCCGTCGGGACTGGGTTGGTTGGTTTCCATCAGCGAGCCAGCTCAGAAGCCGTCGTTCTCTTCTTCAGGGAAATCGTCCTCTTCAGGCTCACTACACCCCGCGATCGTAGCTACGCCGATGATGGATGCGCTGCCGATGAGCAATCGCCGTCTGGATAGGCGTTTCGACATTGCAATGCCCCGGTTGAAGGTAGTTCATTAAAGTCCTTAGTCCAGCGGAAATAGTTACCGCTAGGTTGGATATTCTGCTGTATCTCCCACTGCATCGGTTGTCCCTTGTGACAATCACACGAGCCTCGTGTCGGCTCACTCATCAATTTTCAAACCCATTCATTCTCGACAACTTCTGCCGTTCGTTGGTCAATCTATTAAGCACCGAAATGGTACGTTGGCAATCGATTGGTTACCTCACCGTTTGTCAGTATCGCTTACTGGAAACCGACCCGATAGCGATCTCTAGTATCGATACCTCCTCCGGTGGAGATTCCATGATTTGACGCCGTGATGGTTCCCACTCGCTAATGTCCTCACCGTAATACTTCTTGTATATCTTCTTGCTTTCTCGTGTGACGGTTTCTGATTCATCATGAACGGACGCCGTCCCCTTCACCAACACCATCCATTCCGGGTACCCCTCGACGTCATCTTGAATCGAGACGGCAACACGTGGGTTTCGTTTGATGATATCGACCTTCTTCCCGGTGGTAATCATGCTGATGGAACCGGCGTCGTAATAATACCAGATTGGCGTTGCGTGGGGTCGATCGTCGTTCGACGTGGCGAGGGTGGCAATGAGCCGTTGCCCGTCGATTAACGCCTCTTCATCTGTCTGGATGGCTCGACGATACCCGATATCAGGCGGATCACGATCGACCGTGATGGTCTCTTCTGTTGCGAGTTCTGTCTCCTCGACCCGCAATTCTGCACGCACGGTATACTGCCCCTCTGGAGGCAAATCCCAATGGGCCGAGAAGTCGATCTTCTCACCTGGGCTCAGTGACTCCTCGAGTGGTCCCAGTGCGAAAATCCGTCCGTCACTCCACCGCCAGATCTCTTCGTCGTCTTCTTCGACGATAAACTCCACCCGACATGCATCCACAAATGTAAGGGTCACCTCCTGATCTGCCGCATTCTCAAGGCGATACGTGAACGCCACACACTCCTCCTGATGGGTGGTCGTCAGCCACTGGTCGAGTTCCATATCTGTCCTCTGTTGTATCGACGCATAGTACTAGTCAACCCTTGAGCCAAACTCGCAACTCGGATACACACTGAATGGCTGGATGCTCGATAGTCAATCCCGTCCTCGATTCATTCCTCTATCCTGAATCTCTCGTCTTGGTTCTGCGATCATCACGCGATGGCCGCGATGCTGTGCAGCCGGTACGACGCTTCAATGTTAGTTTGACATCCTCCCACGACTGAAGTTGTGGGCTTACGATCGAAATGCGTCAAGACTCACGTCTCCAAGCATCTATGATGAAAGGGTGGCTGGGGAGGTGTGCGCCCCACGGACATCGCGCCCGTTGTGGAGTGGGCCAACTCGGATTTGAACCGAGGACCTCCCGGTTATCAGCCGAGCGCTCAACCTGGCTGAGCTATTGGCCCAGGTGCAAGCGCAAACGGGAATTGCCCAGTGTTGCGTTTAAGGTTTGCTTTCCCTGTCCGATTCTTCACCAATATCCTCGATATCGATGTCGACCTCGACGGCATCTGCCCTCGGTTGCTGGCCAGGAAAGCCCCCGACGTAGACCTCACCGGTCACGAACCCACCCGTCTTTCGATCGAGGTACGGGACGATGAGCCAGCGCTTGAGGCCGTTTCGCATCGGAGTCCTGGTCGGGCCGAACAATCCACCGAGTGCCACGATGTCGGTGACGATTCCGGGGGTCAGCAACAGCAATCCGGCGGCGAGGATGATCGCCCCATCGAGCACGTGATCAGTCGGGACATCCCCGGCACGGATCGCTGTTTCGATCCGTCTAAGGTTGCGTCGACCGGCAAACCGGGCGAGCATGAGACCGACGAGAGCGGTCAGTACAACCAGTGCCACCGTTGCGGGGAGTCCAATCTGTCGGCTGATGATAACGATGATCATCAGATCGAACAGCGGGATCAGCGCGAGGAGGACTATGAGACTTCGAAGCATGATTCAACAGCGTTTTGCGTATGATATCACCGAGGTGCTCAGTCGTCGAGGGTAC
>SKSH01000115.1 GCA_007118075.1 Halobacteriales archaeon | reverse complement strand
TGGATTCATCACCATCGGCTTTGTGGCGTTCGCAGTCGGTCACCTGGCTGGTACCGGCCTGAGTAATGCGGACCCTGCAGCGGCTGGGACACTCGCCATGGCCGGTGCATTGATGGGCGCACTATTTAGAGCCGTAGTTTGGGCAAGACACGATGGCCTCATGATGCTTGTTCTTGCGGTGATCCTCGGCGGTTTGCTCCTGCTCCCCTTCCCTTCAGTTGAGATTGTTGGACTTGCTATCGTCATCTCGATTATCCTCGCGTACCTGGCACTCATGATTGGGGTGTCATCGGTCGCTGGGATGGCAACTGGGGTGTTGATGGTGTTCCTCACCATCGTCTATGGTGGCCTCGAATGGGTCACAATGCTGATCGCGTTCTTCGGTATTGGTGGGATCGCTACGAAGTATCGATACGTCGATAAACGGAGCCGTGGTGTTGCTGAGGCGAACCGTGGCGCGAGAGGGACTGGAAATGTGCTTGGGAATACGCTGGTTGCCCTCGCAGCGGTCATCGGTTATGCCGCTGTTACCGGGGAACAAAGTGCACAACTTTTCTTCTCATTTGCCTTTGCTGGTGCATTGGCAACTGCTCTCTCAGATACGCTCTCGAGCGAGTTCGGTAGCCTCTACGACAATCCGCTACTCATCACCTCGCTTGATCGAGTGGCTCCGGGTACCGACGGGGCGGTGACGCTTCCTGGTACGGTCGCCGGGGCAATCGGAGCCGGGCTCATCGCAGCGTTATTCGTCGCATTTGGCCCAGCCGGATTGATCGGGGGATTCGTTATTCTCGCTGCGGGTACGGTGGGAATGCTCGTTGACAGCATGCTTGGTGCAGTCATTGAGGGCGAAGTCATCGGTAATCATGGGGTAAATGCAATGGCTACGTTAGCTGGTGCTAGTATCGCAGCAGTCGGTGCACTCATTGGATTGGTATAATCAGATAGATACGAGCTTTCGTTAGCTACGACGCATCTTGATCGCTGAGTATGCGGTGAACATCGTGATCATGATGAAACCACCGAGGAAGACCAGCAACCCTGGATCGAGTGCGAT
Source organism: Halobacteriales archaeon (assembly GCA_007118075.1). GTDB lineage: Archaea > Halobacteriota > Halobacteria > Halobacteriales > SKSH01 > CAZXER01. Next base: position 14,846 of record SKSH01000115.1, on the reverse strand, counting down.
GACATCATATACCGAGGGATCAGCTTCACCTACCTGGATATAACCGCCGCGAGAGGGGGAACCAGGACGAAGCGTCTCAGTGAAGAACTCCACCATCAGTGCATTGATCACAAACGATATCGCTAGCAAGATGCCGAGTGCTCCCGCGGAGGTTTTGAACAATGAACGTAATTCGGAACTGCGGTGTTTGTCACCTGCGACGATGAGTGCCTCATCACTTGCAGCATAGACGGTCATCTCATTCCCACGTGAGGAGTACCAGATATCGACCTCATCGATGAGCCCGGCTTTCTCGAGCTTCTCGAGATGATATCGGACATTTTGCACCGAGGTGTCAATCATATCGGCGATTTCACTTGCCGTGGCAGGTTCTTCATAGAGGGCTCGGTAGATCGACCTCGAGGTATCCGACGCGAGGGCGCTGAACACCGCCTCTGATTCTTCTCCCTCGAGGTCGATGACTCGAGGAGCGTCCCTCGATACCTCTACCTCGGATTTGAGGGGGAGGATCCGTGCCATGTCATCTGTTGGTATTGCATATACTAAAAAATCAGTTCCGATTGGTACAATTTCTATTTCACCTGTTGACTAGCACTAGAAGTTTGTATTTCACCATGGTTCGACACCCGGCATCGGCACGCATTAAACACCTCGGGTCGGAGGAGTGCATGATGAACGAACCACTCGATCTCGAAGAATTACACCGCGGTACGGACCTCGTCAAGCGGGGTTTTGCCCGCATGCAACAAGGCGGTGTCATCATGGACGTGGTCGATGCCGAACAGGCAGTGATCGCAGAGGAATCCGGCGCCGTTGCAGTGATGGCTCTGGAAGCGGTACCAGCTGACATCCGCAAACGGGGTGGGGTCGCTCGAATGGCCGATCCAGCCGATATCACCGAAATCATCGAATCGGTTTCAATTCCGGTCATGGGGAAGGCACGGATCGGACATACCACTGAAGCGCAGATTCTCGAGGCAATCGGTGTCGATATGATCGATGAATCTGAGGTGTTGACCCCAGCGGATACCGAATACCATATCGACAAACGAACGTTCACCTCGCCGTTTGTCTGTGGTGCCAGAGATCTTGGGGAGGCGTTGCGTCGGATTAACGAAGGGGCAGCCATGATTCGAACCAAGGGCGAAGCTGGCACAGGCGACGTCAATCAGGCGGTCTTCCACCAGCGGACCATCCGCGGTGCGATCCGAACACTTGAGGGTATGACCCATGAGGAGCGTGAGGCTTGGGCCCGGAACCATGACGCACCGAGCGACCTCGTCCACGAGGCGGCCGATATGGGACGTCTGCCGGTGGTCAACTTTGCTGCCGGTGGCATCGCCACCCCGGCGGATGCCGCGTTGATGATGCACCTCGGGTGTGATGGGATCTTCGTTGGTAGTGGGATCTTCGGCGCAGAACATCCCCGAAAGATGGCAGAGGCAATCGTGGCGGCAACGACGAATTTCGACGATCCGAACGTGCTCGCAGACATCTCCAAGGATATCGGTAGCGGCATGCGAGGTGAGGCGAACGTCGATTTACCAGAATCGGAACAGCTCCAACATCGGGGCGTCTGATCCGACCCACCACGACCATGATCGGGATCGTCGGTGGAGGCTACGCGGGACTCGCTGCGGCATGGCGGTTGCTCGACGCCGGTGAGGAGGTTACCGTGTACGAAGCAGCATCTGACGTGGGCGGTCTTGCTGCCAGTTACGAAACCAAGGGCGATCCCATCGAGCGGTATTACCACCACCTCTCACGGACCGAGGAGACCATCGTGGAGGTGATCGAATCACTTGGCCTTCAAGACCGCCTCCAGTGGCGAATCGGAAAGAACGCATTCTACATTGATGGTCGGGTGCACCCATTGGATACAATCTGGCAGATAGCGGCGTATCCGCATCTGAGTATCTACGATAAGCTCCGACTCGGTTTCTTGACGATCGGGATTGATTTCAGGGGAGGACGGCCACGGACCGGCACCTACGACGACTATGAGCGGTTCGATTCGGTCTCTGTGAAGGAGTTCATACTCGAGCATACGACCCCCAATGTCTACCGGTCATTCTTCGAACCCCTTCTTAAGGCGAAGTTCGGATCTCGACTTGATTCGGTCTCTGCAGCCTGGTTGCTCGGGCGGATTCATTTCCGAGGTGAACGAGATATCCGACGTGGGGAGATCTTGGGGTATCTCGACGGTGGATTTGCACAGCTCACCGACGCATTAATCGAGACCATCGGAATGGATCGAATCGAGACCGAGATCATGGTAACGGATATCTCGGTGACTGATGAGGGGGTCGAGTCGCTCACGCTCGACCAATCTGGCTCGACCGAATCGGTCGATGCTGATGGTGTGGTCGTGGCCACAATGCCTCATATCCTCGACGAATTAACCGGTCATCAGACGAACATCGACTTCCAAGGGACGGTTTGCTCCGTCATCGCAACAGATGAACCAGTCACGGGGACTTACTGGCTAAATATCGCCGATGACGCACCATTCGGGGCACTCATCGAACACACCGAATTCGTGCCACCGGAGCGATATGGTGGTGATCATATCCTGTATGCAGTCAGCTATATCCAAGACCTCGAGGGAGAACTCTGGTCAAAGACCGATGAGGAGATCGAAGCCGTCTGGTTAGATGGTATCGAGGAGTTATTCCCGACGTTTGACCGGTCGAAAATCAGGTGGATTCAGACGGGACGACGCGCCTATACCGCGCCTGTATATGAGGTTGGGTACCTCGATCAGATTGTTCAGTATGACCTCACCTCGACGGTCGGTCAAGGCGTGTACTACGCGGGCATGGGCACCAGAGCACAGTATCCAGAGCGAAGCCTCAACGGGGCGATCAAGGCTGGGTTCGCTGCGGCCGATGCCTATCTCGACGCGTAGTATCTCGCTAGTTGGGTGGCCGACCGAATCCGATAGCAATCCACTTTAGGCAGCCCCGATTACGCGCCGATATGGCCGGGTCGTTCGTGATTATTGGTGATGGGATTGCCGGGAGTACGGCTGCAGAGGCGATTCGAGAATTCGACCCGGAGGCTGATATCACCGTCATCACGGATGAAGGTGAACCACTGTACAATCGCATCCTCATCAAAGAGTTCGCCAAAGGAAAACTCCCTGAGGCACCGGTAGCGATTCATGAGGAGGATTGGTATGACGATCGAAACATCGAGTTACTGCTCGATACGTACGTAACCGAAGCAGATCCTGAGGCAGGGACGCTCTCGACTGCGGAAGGAAGGTCGATTGACTTCGACAAACTGCTCGTTGCCACCGGCGGGACGCCGGCACAGCTCCCAGCCGATGGGAGCGATGCCGAAGGAATCCACCATTTTTGGACCTTCCAGGATGCCCGTGCCATCAGGGAACACGTCGAGGTTGCCGACCATGGTGTCGTGATCGGTGCGGGATTGCTCGGGATCGACCTCGCCGCCATCTGTGGTGTCCAGGGCCTCGAAGCCACGTACCTGATGCGGGGTAACCGATGGTGGCGTGACGCCCTTACCGATGACGGAGCCGAGATCGTCCATGATGCCCTTCAGGAGATCGGGATCGAACCGATGTTTAATCGGGGAGTCGATCACTTCGAGGTCGAGGACGGACACGTCGTGGCAACCATCGACTCAGAGGGGGATCGACACCCCTCAGATTGGGTTGGTGTGGCCATCGGGTTGCACTTCAACACCGAATTCCTCCAGGAGACCGATGTCGAGCTCGAATGGGGGGTGGTTGTCGATGAGTTCATGCGGACGAACCATCCCGACGTCTACGCTGCCGGCGACATCACTCGATTCTACGACTACTACCTCGAGGACGTGACGCAGAACGGATCCTGGGGGTCGGCGAAGGAACAGGGCAAGATCGCCGGCCGGAACATGTATCTGAGCCTCGAACACGACATCGGGGCAAAGGGGATGGAGACCGGTCCACTCGAACGGTTTGAATGGGTGCCATCATACTCGATCACACACTTCGATATCCCGTTTTTGAGCTTTGGGCACCCGACCGATGGGATCGAGTCGGTCGATCGGCTTTATGACGATACCGAGTGGCGCAGGCTCACCTTCACAGAGGATGGCCGGTTGATCGGTGGGGTTCTCCTCGGGAACCTCGCCCCACAGAGTGCCTACAAGGAGCTCATCCGCACCAAACGACCGGTCCTTGAGTCTGCAGAGATTCTGTTAGAGCGCAAATTCGATTTGGCGAAGCTACCCTCTCCACCGACCTCGTGAACGATGACCGACATGGTTTTCGGCAAGTCGTCCCGAATCTCAGTACATGGCAGCTAGCGACGGCTCGATGACGCTCGCGTTCGAGTTGAGCGCCCTCGAGCGATTGGACGATCCAGAGGCAGTCTTTCAGGATGCCCGCCAATGGAGCGAGTACATTGGCATCATCTCCGAGAAGCCTACCTACGCAGTGACGAAATTCGCCAGGGAACATCGCATCCGTCAGGACTTCTTCTCGGGACCTCGAGGCCGAGGGGAGAGCCTCTCGCAGATTCGTGAACAGTTCCAAACCGACCGGCACGTCTTCATCGGTGTCGACGATGCAGATGCGGAGCTCGCCGACGAGGTAGACTGGGAGTTCCTCTCTGTCGAGGATGCAGCTGAATCCGCAGAGTGGGCCCTCGCGTAATCGAAGTGCCACATCCGCTGGATATTTGAGCACTGCCCTCGGGTCAATGAGGTATGAGTCTGGATATCTCGAAGGTCCTTGGGGAAAGCCTCGAGCGGGCGTTCTCACGGAATGGCCTCATCCTCATGGCCGGAGTCTACCTCGCCACGCTCATAGGGATGATCGGGTTCTCCTCAGCGATGGTTGATTCGTTAGACTCGTTCTGGCAGGAACTCGTCGCTGAGAACCCTGAGTTCGCAGACCTCTTCGACGGTCCTGAGGAGTTGCTCCCTCTAGCACTCGATCTCCCGTCATCGGTATCACTCTTGTTGGTGCTCACCTCGATCGTTGCCTCGGTAGTTCTCCTGGCGGTGGCAATCCGGGTGTTCCATGCTGATCTGCGTGATGAGCTGCCAGCCGAGATCGTCTTTGATAACCTCGCCTGGGTGGCGGTCAACCTCTTCGTCGGCGGTATCATCTTTGGCATCTTCTGGATCCTCGGCCTGATCCTCCTCATCATCCCAGGGATCGTGATATTCGTCTTCCTCATCTACTATCTGGCGGCGATCGCCGTGGAAGATCGCAACTTCATCGATGGCTTCGCCCGGTCGGTCAGTGTCACCCGTGGCCAGCGCATCAAGGTGTTCTTGCTCTTCCTTGCGGTATTCGTGATCTCGTTCGCCGTCGGCATCACCTTCGGTCTCGTTGGCGCATTCGCCCACTTCGTCGAGCCGGTACTCGGTGAACTCATCGAACTCATCGCACAGACGATCCTCACGGTTTACTTCGCCGCGGTGGTCGCGGTCAGCTACCAGCAGTTGACCGCACCGGATCAATCTGCAGAGACGAAGGCTGATGCAGAAGAAGATTTCTTCGAGGAGTTCACTCCGGCGAGCCAATCAACGCAGTGGTGAGGCGGATTCAGAGCGTTTTTCGTCACGGTTGATCTAGACTGGCTGATGGCTACTCCGCGGATCCCAGGTACCGACCCAGACGTGGTGGAGCTTCCGTGTGGCGAGGAGGTTCCTGTTCCCCACTTCGACCTTGGGATGCGCGATTTTGATTGTGCCTGCGGTGAACGCCATGGCGTGGTCATGGATATCCACCCACCCAGTCGGTTCTTCCCGCCGGAAGTGATCGAAGTACTCGAGTCGATGATCGAACCGGCTGATGGGACCGAGTTCGGGACCCACCACCTGCTCGGGTTGGTGATCGAGGAGTTCCCGAAACAGGTTGTCGATGCAAACGTGGCTGCTAACGGTCGAATCGGCTGTCAGTACATCTGGGTGTCCCAGTTCGATAGCCGACGCCTACACCACGTGATTGTCGAGCTCGTGGTGGAGTTGATGGACCATGCAATGAGCCATAGCGATGATGACTCGGCCAAGGCGGATTTTGCCACCTCACTCGACGCATTCGATGTGGATGCCTTCGTGGATCGGTATCGGGATGAACGCGATCTCGATTACCCTGCCTGACTCCGCTACGATATTCGTAACCAGATTTATCATTCACAACAATCACTTCCGACAATCGTAACATTTCGGGGTTTTTATTACGATGTACTGGTTAACACTCTCAGGAACATATGGAAGGGGATGGGGTACCAACGGCTGACGGCGTGTGGGAGGGTGAATCTGTACTTTTGATCGGTTCTGGACCCATCCAGATCGGCCAGGCAGCCGAGTTCGATTACTCCGGTGCACAGGCGTGTCGGGCGCTCAAGGAGGAGGGCATGCGTGTCATCCTCGTCAACTCGAATCCAGCAACGATCATGACCGATCCGGAGATGGCCGATGCGGTCTACATCGAACCGATCGACCCGGACATCATCGCGGAGATCATCGAACGCGAGCGACCGGATGGGGTCATCGCCGGTCTCGGCGGACAAACCGGACTCAATGTCACAGCAGAGTTGTCCGAACGCGGTGTACTCGAAGAGTTCGATGTTGACATCCTCGGGACACCACTCGACACGATCTACGCGACCGAGGATCGCAAGCTGTTCAGAGAACGGATGCACTCGATCGGCCAGCCAGTCCCCCGCTCGGTCTCGATCACCGATGTCGATGAGCTCGAGGATGCCGTCGATTCGGTGGGCGGTCTGCCGGTCATCATGCGTACGACGTACACTCTCGGTGGGAGTGGTAGCGGGGTCATCGACGAGATGGATGCGCTGCGAGAGCGGGTCCGCCGTGGACTGCGGCTCTCTCGCAACAATGAGGTGCTCATCACCGAATCGATCGCCGGCTGGATCGAACTGGAGTATGAGGTCATGCGCGATGCTGACAACTCCTGTGTCATCATCTGCAATATGGAGAACCTCGATCCGATGGGGATCCACACCGGTGAATCGATCGTCGTGACACCATCACAGGTCATCCCTGACCGGGGCCACCAGGAGATGCGCACGGCCGCACTCGATGTGATCCGTGAGCTTGGGATACACGGGGGCTGTAACATCCAGTTCGCCTGGCGTGATGACGGTACCCCCGAAGGCGAGTACCGCGTCGTCGAGGTGAATCCACGGGTATCACGCTCTTCTGCCCTCGCTTCGAAGGCCACGGGGTATCCGATCGCACGGGTCACGGCGAAGGTTGCACTCGGTAAGCGTCTGCACGAAATCGAGAACGAGATCACCGGTGAGACGACCGCGGCCTTCGAGCCGGCGATCGACTATGTCGTCACGAAGGTCCCTCGGTGGCCCAAGGACAAGTTCCCAGATGTTGCCTTCGACCTGGGGCCGGCCATGAAGTCGACCGGTGAGGCGATGGCGATCGGCCGGACGTTCGAGGAGAGCTTCCTCAAGGCGCTTCGTTCCTCGGAGTACGTCCCCCTCGACGATCTCACCACGATCGATGACGAGACTCTGCGGATCGATTATCTGCATACCCCGACACCTGATCGACCGTACGCCATCCTCGAGGCCTTCGCTCGCGGATACAGCCTCGATCTTGTCGCCCACGATACCGGTATCCATCGCTGGTATCTCGAGCGGATCAAGCGCATTGCTGATGCCGTTGAACTGGGCCGAACTGGCGATGGAACTGAAGCCGGCGAGCTCGGCTTCACCGACCAGGAGATCGCCGCCATCAGCGAGGGCGAGCCGGCGTTCAAAGTGGGACATCGCGATCCCGGTGTCAAGGCCCTCGAGCAAGCGACCGCCACCAGTCCACCCCGGCGGTACAAGCAGGTGGATACCTGTGCTGGTGAATTCGAGGCATCGACCCCATACTACTACTCAACGAGGGAACATTACCCAGCCATCGATGGATCCTTCTCGCTTGAGGAGATCCGACTCGACCCCGAGGTCGAGAGCGTCGTCATTGTCGGTGGTGGACCGATCCGTATCGGCCAGGGGATTGAGTTCGACTACTGTACGGTGCATGCCATCCGTGCGCTCCAAGAGCTCGGTGTCGATGCAATCGTCGTCAACAACAATCCCGAGACGGTCAGCACCGACTACGATACCTCCGACGCTCTCTTCTTCGAACCGATCACCGCCGAGGAGATCGCTGACGTGATCGAGGCCACGGACGCCGATGGCGTCATGGTCCAATTCGGTGGTCAGACCTCGGTCGATGTGGCGAGACCCCTCGAGCGCGAACTCGAACGTCGCAACCTCGAGGCAAAGATCCTCGGCACGAGCGTCGATGCGATGGACCTGGCAGAGAACCGCGACCGGTTCAATCGACTGCTTCGAAATTACGGCATCGCCCAACCCGAGGGTGGGGCGGCGACCTCGCTAGCGGAGGCGACCGAACTCGCCGCTGATATCGGCTATCCCGTCTTGGTCCGCCCAAGCTACGTCCTCGGTGGTCGTGCAATGGACATCGTCCACAACGACACGGAGCTACAGTCGTACCTCGAGGAGGCCGCAGCGGTCAGCCCTGACCAACCGATCCTCATCGACGACTTCCTTGCCGATGCGATCGAACTCGATGTTGATGCAGTGACCGACGGTGAACAGGTGCTCATCGGCGGGATCATGGAGCACATCGAACCAGCGGGGGTGCACTCTGGGGATTCAGCGTGTGTGATACCGACGCGGTCGCTCGATGATGACACACTCGCTCGCGTCCGCGAGGTGACCGAGACGCTCGCTGACCTCCTCGATACGGTTGGCCTGTTGAATGTGCAACTGGCCGTCACCGATGGCGAGGTATACGTCATCGAGGCGAATCCACGCTCGTCACGGACGGTCCCGTTCGTCTCGAAGGCGACAGGCGTCCCTATCGCGAAGCTTGCCGCTGCCGTCCAGGCAGGTGCGACCCTCAAAGAGCTCGATATCGAGGAACAACGCCCCGAATGGTATGCGATCAAGGAGGTCGTACTCCCATTCGACCGCCTCGAGGGGAGCGATCCACGCCTCGGTCCTGAGATGAAATCGACGGGTGAGGTCATGGGGATCGGACCGACCTTCGCAGCGGCCTATAGCCGGGCGCAACTCGCCGCTGGGAAACCCATCCCATGGTCGGGAACAATGCACGTGGAGGGGCTCGATGGTGACGGGCTCGCCCCCTTCCTCGAGGTGTACAGTGGAGAGGACGTACCTGAGGCCATCCGAAACGGCGAGATCGACCTCATCGTGACCGATGATCGCGAGCTGCTTCGGGCGGCCGTCGACGAGGAGGTTCCCTATCTTTCGACACAGGCGGCGGTCGATGCCTCGGTGGCCGTGCTCGAATCAGACGGAACAGATCAGCCGGTGTTGCCGATTGGTGAGTTCCCCACCAGGGTGAGTCGGTGGGGATCGACCGATCAGCCGGCGGCCAAAACCGTCGAGTAGGTTGGATACCTAAGGTGACCGAATCATGGAACTGATCGCGGTCGCCGCCGTGGACGATACCTTGGCCATCGGTCTCGACGGTGAACTGCCATGGGAGAGTCTTCCTGATGATAAGCGGCAGTACCGAGAGCGAATTACCGGCTATCCGGTCATCCTGGGCCGTCGGACGTTCGAATCCATGTTGGATGATCTCCCTGGTCGACGACAGATCGTCTTGAGTCGGGAGGCGTATGAACCGCCCGTTGAATCCGCGGTTCATGCCCGGGATGTTGTGGAGGCGATCGAGCTTGCCCACCGATTCGGAGATGATGCGGTGTATGTCCTCGGTGGTGCCGTCATCTACGAGCTGTTCATGCCACATCTCGATCGGATGTTTCTCAGCCGGGTACCAGGGGAGCACGAGGCTGATACCTACTTTCCAGTTTGGGATTGCGATCATTGGCGACGTATCCGGTCGGTCGATCGAACGGGATTCACGCTCGAGGAATGGGTTCGAGTGGCTGGAGGGCCATCGCTCGAGGAATCGGAGTGATTATCTACCTGGCTACCACCTGCATTTGATATCTCGAAGGTACGGGGTGAATCACCTCCCTGGATCGCGATCATCAGGCACCAATCGAATCGATATCCATGTCCGACAAGATTGAATCATTCCTCTGCCAGACGTTCGACGAGGTACGAACCGAGACTTGTCTCCATGATGTACCGCCACATGAGGTACACGAGGTGATCGTCGACGACACGCGTGCAATCCTCAAATTCGATACAGGTCCGACCGGCCGTGCTGGGATCGAGGGGGCAGTGATGGCGTTACTTGATGAACGAACCTCGGTTCCAGTTCCAACGATCCTCGCCACCGATGAGGATTATTACGTTGCGAGGTGGCATCCCGACGCACCGGCTCCCGATACCGATCCCACCGCAAGCGAGACCTGGGCAGGCGCAACCGGCGCATGCCTCGCCCAGTTACACACTGAGACTGAAGGGCTCATCGATCAGTACGGGCAGTTCGTCCTCGATGATGATCGATTGATCGTCGACGGTCACGACCGGTGGCAGTCGGCGATGATCGCATACATCACCGATCGTCGTCCAGTGCTGGCCCGGTTCGGTCACGAGGACATGGCCGATGCGGCGATCGCGACCCTCGAAGCCCAGACCATCGATGAGTCATCTATCGGTCCGCCGGTCTGTTGTCATGGCTGGGCCACCCCAGAGCATGTCTCGGTGGTCGATGGCTCGGTAGCATGTCTGATCGACTTCGAGCATACCTTGGCCGCACCACCGGCTTACGATCTGTGGCGAACGGTGATACCAGCCTTTGCTGCTACCGGACGGCAAGCCGAACAGGAGGCGTTTTTCGAAGGATATCAAGCGGTTCGATCGCTTCCCGATGACTTTCGAGATGCTCGACCTGTCTTCGATATCCTCAATCTGGTCTACTATTTCGAATCGCTCTACGTGCAGGAGCAGTACGACCGCAAGGGGACCGAACGGCGAGCTGATGGTCTACGATCGGCACTCACCGATACGCTCGAGGCATTAAGCGAGTCAAAACAGGACTGAACGACGTCAGTCGGCCGCGATTGGCTCCGTTCGACACTGGGCTAACTCAAGCACATCATCGAAGAAGCCCATCGAATCGAGTGGCCCTGGATGCGCCTCGGGGTGGTACTGTCTGGTGATGACTTTGAGTTCCTCGTTCTCGAGCCCCTCGACGGTACCATCGTTGACATTCACCTGTGTCACCTCGAGGTTTGGGTGCTCAGAAACCGTGTAGCCGTGGTTCTGTGCGGTCATGATCACCTGTTCGGTGCGTAGATCCTGCACCGGTTGGTTGGCACCCCGGTGGCCGAACTCCATCTTCGATGTCTCACCACCCATTGCCAGGGTGACGAGCTGTTGCCCGAGGCAGATTCCGGCAACGGGGAGTTCGCCGATGAGTTCATCGATGGTCTCGATCGTCGACGTGAAGTTGGTCGGATCTCCCGGTCCGTTCGAGACGAACAGAAGATCTGGATCGAGTTCTTTGATCTCGGCGGCTGGCGTGTCGTACGGGAGTACATCCACACGGGCACCCCGTTCGGTCAAGCTGTTGATCATCGACTGCTTGACGCCGCAGTCGAGCATGGCTACATGGTGGTCGGCGTCGACTTGCCCCTCGGTGAAGGCGGCATCCGTGCTGGCCTCGTCGGGGAGCTCGATCCGATCGGCCATGGTGGGACACGCCTCGAGCTGTGCGATGGCGTCCTTTGGGGTGACATCGTCACCGATGGCGATACCACACCGTTTGGCCCCTGACTCGCGGATATCAACGACGAGGTCACGGGTGTCGAGGCGGTCAAGTGCTGGGACACCCTCGGCTTCGAACCACTCGACGACCTCATCGGTCAGTTCGCGGGCGATGACGGCCTCTGGCTGGACACCGTCGGACTCGAACCGATCGGTTCGGACACCGTAGTTCCCGATCAGTGGATAGGCGAAGGTGAGTACCTGTCCTCGGAAGGATGGATCGGTCAGGCTTTCCTCGTAGCCCGTGTACGATGTTGTGAAAACTAGTTCGCCGTGTGCCGTGCCAGGAACACGTCCCCGTCCGGAGAGTACGGGGCCGTTGTCCACCGCCACGTAGGCCTTTGGCATTACGAGATACGTACGAAACACCCTACAATAAGTCTTGCTTTCGTAACGAGTTACGAAATTCGTAACTATCAAGTCGATTGAACCTGTATCTTCGCATCTCAATGGATTCGCTGGACCGTGAAATCCTCGCCATCCTCCGCGAGGACTCCCGTACGCCCTACACCGAGATCGCAGAGCGGGTTGGGACATCCGAAGGGACCGTCCGCAACCGTGTCGAGCGACTGCTCAAAGACGACATCATCGAGCGCTTCACCATCTCGACGCGCACGGGCAATGTCAAGGCGATGATCGAGATCGGAGTGGCGGTCGATGTCGACACACGAGACATCTCCGATCGGATGGCTGAGTGGGATCAAGTCGACTTCGTCTGGCAGGTCAGTGGAGATGAGGATATCGTCCTCGTCGTCGATGCTACCGATACGCAAGGGGTCAACGATCTCCTTCGTCGCGCTCGAGACCTCGACGAGGTCGTCAGCACGAAAACCCGTCTCATCCTCGAAGAGCGCCTCGGGTAGCGACGCGTTCCGAAGGGAATACGATACTCCCGGTGATTGGTTGGGGTATGTCCACTAAGGAGCAGTCGGCCGATGAAGCCGAGATGGCGCACAAGAACGCCGCCCAACAGGTCATCGCTGTCGACGGAGAGGACAATGCGATTGAGCTGGTCAACCGGTTGGAGGCTCACACCGGCGATGGTATCCGCCATCGAGCTTTCACCGTCTTGGTGTTCGATCGCCACGGCCGGATCTTGCTCGCCCAACGAAGCCCCCACAAGCGGCTGTGGGATACCTACTGGGACGGCACCGTCGCCTCACATCCCTCCGACGGTGAGAGCTACGAGGAGGCCACCAAGAACCGACTCCGTGAGGAGCTCGGAATCACCCCAGATCAGTACGACGATCTACGGATGACGGATATCTTCGAGTACAAGCGGTACTACGAGAATGCTGGTCTCGAACACGAGGTCTGTGCGGTGTTGAAGGTGACCCTTCAGGATGTCTCCCTGGATCCTGACGAAGATGAGGTCGCCGGCTTACTCTGGGCTCCATACGATCGCATTTGCGACCATCCCGCCTGGTACCGACAGTTGCGCCTTTGCCCCTGGTTCGAGATCGCGATGCGCCGCGATTTCCACGACCGAGCCTCACTCGAGCTGTAATCGCTCACATTCCCATATCTGCAGCCACCTCAGGGACCGGGAGCTCTCTCGGGTGCACTCCCAACAGCTCTGCGGCATGATCGAGCGCCATCTCGAAACCATAGTATCGTTCTATCTCGTCGCCATCGACCGCGGTGCGAACCGCGATCATCGCATAGCCGTGGAGGTTCTGGGCGAGGACGGCCGTCTTGTCGCCGAGTGAATACCGAAGGACCCGCTCGCCGTTACGTTCTTCGTAGACAACCTCCATTTCGTGGTCTGCTACCATCTGCTTGATTCACCGAAGCAGCTGTATGGCGATGGTATTCCGTAGTACCTCACTCGTCCCCTCGTAGATCTCGTTGAGCTTTGCATCACGGTAGAATCGTTCGACAGGGAAGTCCTTCACATACCCGTAGCCGCCGTGGATTTGGATCCCCTCGTTGGCGACCTCACGGCTGATCTCACTCGAGTAGAGCTTCGCCTGTGCCGCCTCCTTGATGAAAGGCTTTCCCTGTTCTTTGAGTCCTGCTGCCCGGTGCATCAGGAGTCGTGCCGCCTGCACCTTCGTGTCCATGTCCGCGAGCTTGTGCTGGATGGCCTGGAACTCCGAGATTGGTTGGCCGAACTGTTCTCGATCTTGGGCGTATTCGAGGGCAGCATCAAGCGCCGCTTGGGCGATGCCGACCCCTCTCGCGGCGATCGTGATCCGTCCACCGTTGAGTGTCTCGAGTGCCTGTTTGAACCCGTCTCCATCCTCACCGAGGCGTCGGTCGACCGGGATCCGGACGTCTCGATAGGAGAGTTCAGCGGTCGGACAGCCCTTGTCGCCGAGCTTGTCCTCTGTTCCTTCGACCACGAATCCCTCGTCATCGGCACGGACAACGAACGCGGTGATCCCCCGATGGCCGGCATCGGAATCGGTCTTTGCGAATGTCACGATAGTCTCGGCAACCGATCCATTGGAGATCCACAATTTCTGGCCGTTGATCACATACTCATCGCCATCACGTTCTGCCGTGGTCGTCATCGACGGGACATCGCTGCCTGCCTCGGGTTCAGAAAGCGCAAACGATCCGATCTCATCCCCTTCGTTCAGTGGGACGAGGTATGCCTCGTGTTGCGTGTCGTTGCCGTAGTGGTACAGCATGTTACCGGCAAGACTGGTATGTGCGGCGATGATCGTCCCGACACCACCACTGGCTCGACTGATCTCCTCGAGCGCGCTCGCGTACGCGTGATAATCTAAACCTGCTCCCCCGACCGCCGTTGGGAATGGCATCCCCATCAATCCGAGCTCGGCCATCTCGTCGACGAGATCCCACGGGAACTCATCGGTCCGGTCGAGCTCGGCCGCACGTGGGGCGATGACGTCATCGGCAAACTCGGCCACCATCTCCTGAATCTGGCGGTGTTCCGTCGACCGGCTGAAATCCATACCGGTCATTGTTGGGTGAGTCGCAAAACGATGCCGGATTCTTCCATTGCTGTCATCCGATGAACTCCTCGTAGGGTGCGATCGTGCCGATTGCCGTTTCGAGCAGCCACAGCGGCAGGGAACCGAAGAGCCATCCAGCGGTGACTTAGCCGTACGTCACCACGACGATGGGAACACCGATGCCACTGTCGTGGGGTTG
>SKSH01000090.1 GCA_007118075.1 Halobacteriales archaeon | reverse complement strand
TGGGTCAAGTTCGAGGACGGGTCAGAATCCAGAGTCTCTGGGGAGCAAGCTGGCCAAGGTGCGTACCATTTCTACGTCTGTAAGGATGGTGGAGGGAAAATCACTGATGCTGAGGTATACGTGACCGGAGGGGGACAGAATGCACACTTGACAATCAGCGGTGTCGAGTGCGAGGAATTTGAAACCGAACAGGAATTCTGGCAACTCGATTTCGGCGAAGGTGACGGACCAAAGTTGCCACCAAGCTATCACCCAGACGATCTCATGGCTGCCCTTGGTGACTCTCACGGAGGTGTGACAGAGAACCCAAGCACCCGACGACAACAAACGATGGGACAACTCGGCGATGTGGATATCTATGAAAAGAAGTTCCACTTCGATGATGATAATCAACCGAACGAGGTGACGGTTTCTTTCACGGTCGATGAAGGTGCAGAGGAACGGTACCTTCATCTCGCGTTATTCAAGCTCCCCGGCCCGTTCGACCCTGATGAGGTCGATCAGCAAGAATATGTCCGCTCTGAGACTGATGCCTTCAGTGGAGGAGATTCCGGTTCATTGACGATTAGTCTCGACCTGTCCTAGCACAGGCATTCCTGCTTCGATTGGACACTGTTCAATCCACGCTTCTCGTCCCTTCTTCCAATATCAGTTGCGACGGGTGGCTTATACGACGTCGCTGCAGGGGTATGTATATGCTCCCGGACATCACTTTCTTTGGGCGCTACACGTACCTGGTCACGATCGTCTTCTGGGGAACCATCGCGTTCGCCTTGCTCTATCGAGCCGGGGTGCTTCGAAAGGCGATCATCACGATTGCGGTATTGTACCCGATCGGCTTCATCTGGGATTGGTATACCCTCCATGTTGGCGTGTTCGACATCATCCTGCACATCGAGGTTTATCTCCTTGGCATCCCCCTCGAAGAGCACCTCTTCATCGTCGTCGTTCCGGCCCTTGTTATCGCCGTACACGAGACACTCCATACCTACCTGGAAGCTCGGCAACCGGACCACAATCGGGAGGGCTTATAGGCCATGGTAGCTTTGCGTGGGCCATATGGAATACGATCCGGCCTCGATCGAGCAGGAGTGGCGAGATCGATGGGACGAAGAGGGGTGGTACGAGGTAGACCCTGACGAAGACGCAGACGATGTCACCTTCGTCACCGTTGCGTACCCCTACCCGAACGGCGCGATGCACACCGGTCATGTCCGGACGTTTGCCGTCCCCGACGTCTACGCCAGATACAGACGCTTGCATGGCGATCAGGTGCTGTATCCAATGGCCTGGCACATCACCGGGACCCCAATCATCGGGGCGGTCGAGAGACTGAAAGAACGCGAATCTGAGCAGGTACGGATCCTCACCGAGGTGTATGAGGTCGACGAAGCGGATTTCTCCGAACTCGAGACACCGATGGGTTTCGCCCGGTACTTCATCGAGAATTCGTACAAATATTCGATGCAGCTGCTCGGGCTATCGATCGACTGGCGTAGAGAATTCACCACCAACGATCCGAGCTACCGCGAGTTCATCAGCTGGCAATACGAAACGTTGCATGAGCGAGGTCTTCTGAAACAGGACACTCATCCAGTGAATTTCTGTACAAATGAGGAGCAGCCGGTCACCACCCATGATATCCTTGAGGGCGAAGAGGAGGAATTCCAGTCATATACCCTGGTAAAATTCCGATTTGGTGAGACGGTCATCCCCATGGCCACCCTTCGGCCAGAGACGGTCAGAGGGGTCACGAACGCATTCATCAATCCCGATGCCGAGTACGTCCGCGCATCGGTTGATGGGGAGACGTGGATCGTCTCAGCACGAGCGGCAGAAAAGCTCGATTTGCAAGAGCGGACAGTCGAGGTGCTCGAACCGATCGGGGCAGCAGAACTCATCGGCGAGTCCGTCATCAATCCGATCACCAAAGATGAACTACCGATCCTACCGGCATCTTTCGTAGATCCCTCGAATGGCACCGGGATCGTGATGTCGGTCCCGGCACACAGCCCAGATGATTGGGTCACCCTGGAATCGCTGCGGACTGACCCATCTCAACTCGAGGTACACGGGATAGATTCAGCCATCGTCGAGGAGTTGGAACCGATCCCAATCCTCGACATCGAGGGGTACGGCGAAATCCCCGCAGCAGAGATCGTCGATCGATACGGGATCACCGATCCAGACGACCCTGCTTTGGAGGAAGCCACCCAGGAACTGTACAATCACGAGTTCCATGGCGGAGTGCTGTTGGAGATGTACGGGGAGTTCGCGGGTGAGATCGTCGAGGAGATCCGCGACACCTATCAATCGCAATACACCGCAGCGGGGCACTTTGATTCGATGTACGATTTCTCGACGCCGGTGATCTGTCGCTGTGGTGGCAGAGTCGAGGTGGCTGAGCAGGACACGTGGTTCCTTCGCTACAACGATCCAGACTGGCGTTCAAAGACCGAGCGGGCGCTCGAAGGTGTCGATGTCCAGCCGACGAATGCCCGAGATCAGTACGAGCACACGATCGGTTGGCTCGAGGAGTGGCCGTGCATCCGGAACTATGGCCTCGGTACCCCGCTCCCGTGGGACGATGATTTCATCATCGAACCACTGTCCGATTCGACGATCTACATGGCCTACTACACATTGGCACCACACCTCGACGACGATGTTGATCGAGCCCTTTTCAACGAGATTTTTCTCGCTGATGACCCCAGCGATCGTGCCGCTGCGATGAGGGCTGAGTTCGAGCACTGGTATCCGGTCGATGTTCGCTTCTCTGCCAATGATCTGATCACGAACCATCTCACCTTCTATCTCTACCACCACGCTGAGCTCTTCGACGAACCGCTGTGGCCACAGGGAATCACCACGATGGGGATGGGCTTCCTCCGGGGTAAATCGATGAGCTCGTCGGCTGGACGGGTCGTCCTCGCACACAAGCCGGTGGAACGCTATGGTGCAGATACCGTCAGATTCTTCTTGATGACCTCTGCTGAACCCTGGCAGGATTTCGATTGGCGAGATGACCCCGTGGCCGACACCTACAACCAACTCGCTAGATTTTGGCGTCGGAATCTCGAACTCATCGATGGCCCCTCTGGTGAACGTGAATTAACACCGATTGATGAGTGGTTGCTTGGTCGACTCAACCGTGTCGTCGAATCTGCCACGGATTCGATGGAAGAATTCGAGATCAGAGCCGCCACGCAAGCAGCCTTCTTCGAACTGGAAGATGACCTTCGCTGGTATCGACGGCGGACCGAGACCGACCGTCCAGGCGCTCGTTGGACCCTACGTGAGGTGCTCCGTAAACGGTTGTTGCTGTTGAATCCGATCATCCCCTTCATGACCAACGAACTCCATGAGCGGCTCACCGGAGAACCGGCCGAAGTGGCTGGATGGCCCGGCGTGGATGATGAGTTCATGGATCCGGCGTTGGATGCTGCAGAATCGCTTCGCGGAGATCTGGTCGACGACATCCAGTCGATCCTCGATGTGACCGAATCTGACCCCTCTTTGATCCGCATCTATACGGCCGCTGAGTGGAAACGAGGGGTCCTCGAAGCAGTCATCGAGGCAGACGAGCCCACCCATGGTGAGGTGATGGGACGATTGATGAGCGAAGAGCGCTACCGCCACCGAGGTGACCAGGTATCCGATATGGTCGGTGCAATCATCGACCTCGTCCATGACCGTTCACGGAAGACCTTCGAACATCTGATGGACCTCGACGAGATGGAGATCATCGAAGGGAGCGCCAGCTTCCTCGAACGTGAGTTCGGGGCAGATATCGAGGTCTACAGCGAAGATTCGGCCACCGAGGATCCTGCCGACCGCGCGAAACATGCGCTCCCTGGTCGGCCGGCGATCCATCTTGAGTGAGCCTCAGACACGAAGGAGGTCGAGCGGATCGCCGAGGCCTTCCTCATTCGCACTCTCATAGGCCACACGTGCTGTCGCGATGTCCTGGATGGCAAGGCCAGTGCTATCGAAGACACTGATACCGGTTGAGGCATCTCGCCCTTGGACTGACCCGTGCACGATGTCGCCTAGTTGGGCATCGATGTCAGCTTCGTCGAGGAATCCAGCTTCCCATGGGACATTGATCTCGCCGGAATGAACACACTGGTCGTAATCGTCGATGACCAGCATCGCTGACTGCAGTATCGATGGATCGAGTTCCTGCTTTCCGGCGGCATCCGCCCCCATCGCGTTGATGTGGGTATGCTCCCCGACGTCTTCGAGGTCGACGATAGGTGAGGTCACCGGTGTTACCGTCGAGAGTACGTCACAGGCAGCGGCTTCTTCGACCGACCCAGCTCGGATTTTAAAGCGATCTCCGAAGCGGTCGATGAAGGCATCGATGGCCTCCTCATCCACGTCGTTGATCACGACCTCCTTGATGTCCCTAACCGCGGCAATCGCCGCCAGTTGGGTATCTGCCTGGACGCCGGCACCGATGATCCCAAGCGAGCGTGCATCCTCTACGGCCAGGTAGTCGGTGGCAACCCCGGCAGCAGCGCCCGTTCGCAAGAGTGTCACCGAGGTGCCATCCATGATGGCGAGGGGGTACGCAGTAGCGGGGTCTGAGTAGATGATGGTTCCCATCACGGTCGGCAGATTGTGTGTGGATGGATTGTCCGGGTGAACGTTGACCCACTTGAGTCCTGCTGCATCCCAGTCACCGGCATCCATGTACGCCGGCATGGATCGAAAGTCGCCGTTGTACTCGTCAAGTTCGATGTATGACTTCGGAGGCATGATGGCGTCTCCTCGGGCATACGCCTCGAATGCATCCTCGACAGCCTCGATGACATCTTCGATATCGACCGTTGCTTCCACCGTGGCTCGGTCGAGCAGTAAGGTCTCCATGGTGGCGGCTACCGAGCGTTGTAACTTAAGGAAAACGAAGGGGTGTGGATGTGTGAGCGCCTAGCTTACATCATGCCGCCCATACCACCCATACCACCCATGCCACCCATGCCGCCCATGCCACCCATGCCACCCATGCCGCCGGCACCTGGCATCTCCTCCTCGTCATCGTCTCTTGAGACACGGAGGTCTCCAGCGGCGATGATGTCGTCTATCCTGAGGATCATTACGGCAGCGTCCGTGGCGCTCTCGATGGCTTGTGTCTTGACCCGAAGTGGCTCATATACTCCTTCTGCGGCCATGTCGATGACATCGCCCGTGTATGCGTCGAGCCCAGCACCGAACTCACCAGCGTCGTGCTGGCTGCGCAGTTCGACCAAGCTGTCGATTGGATCGTGTCCTGCGTTCTCGGCGAGTGTCCGTGGGATGATTTCGAGTGCTTCTGCGAATGCCTCGATGGCGAGTTGCTCTCTGCCACCAACGCTCTCTGCATAGTCGCGGAGACGGAGTGCAAGTTCGACCTCTGGAGCGCCCCCACCGGGCAGAACGATACCATCCTCGAGCGTCGTCCGCACCACGCCCATGCTGTCGAGGATAGCCCGCTCGACTTCGTCGATGACGTGCTCAGTTCCACCTCGAACGACTAGGGTCACCGATGAGGCATCTTCGATACCCTCGATGAACAGTTCGTCATCACCACCGATCTCGCGCTCGGCAACCCGGCCGGCGAACCCGAGGTCTTCAGCCGTCAGCGAGTTAACGTCGTGGACGATACGGGCACCAGTCGCCCGAGAGACCTTGGCGATATCCGATTTTGAGACACGACGGGCCGCGATGATACCTTCTTGGGCAAGATGGTGCTGAACGAATTTGTCGATCCCCTTGCGGCAGAGCACGACATCTGCACCGGCATCGACGAAGGTGTCAACGTAGCTTCGAAGCGCCTCTTTTTCGCTCTCGAGGAACTCTTCAAGCTGACTTGGATCGGTGACATTGATCTCAGCACTGACCTCCGTCTCGGCGACCTCCAACGGGCTCTCGATAACGGCGATCTTGGCGTTCTCGATCGTCTTTGGCATGTTCTCGTGGACGCGTGACTTGTTGACGATGACCCCGTCGACGAGCTCTGAATCAGAAATGGATCCACCGGCGACCGTCTTGATCTTGATGTTGTCAAGATCGATTCCATCCTCATCAGCGACGGTCCTAACAGCCTCAACGACCAACTGTGAGAGGAGATCCTTCGATCCTTCTGCTCCCTTACCGGTCATCGCCGTTGCAGCAATCTTGTGGAGGATTTCCTCCTCCTCTGGGCCGACCTCGATGGCACCTTCTTCGAGGTATTCACTGACCTGGGCTGCGGCCTCGCGGAACCCTTGGGTGAGGGTGGTGGCATGGATGTCCTGCTCAAGGAGGTCCTCCGCTCGCTTGAGTAGTTGACCGGCGATCACGACGGCGGTGGTGGTGCCGTCACCAACCTCATCTTCCTGTGTCTCAGCCACCTCGACGATCATGTTCGCCGCGGGATGGTCGATGTCCATCTCGGTCAGGAGGGTGACACCATCGTTGGTGACGACGACTTCGCCGCTTGAATCAACCAGCATCTTGTCCATCCCTTTCGGACCGAGGGTCGTCCTGACGGCCTCTGCGACCGCCTTGCCGGCGGTGATGTTCATCGACTGTGCGTCTCGACCGGAGGTCCGCTGACTGTCGTCTGAGAGTACAATCAGCGGTTGACCGCCCATTTGTGCCATGGTTGCGAGTTGATTGATTGTCATTCAATATAAGGTGTGCGGTTCAAACTATCTGATACCGGCTGAACAGCCCGTAGTAGCTGTGTGAGGAATTCTCACACGCTCATTTAAGTAGGTCTTATCGCTGATACGGATGGTACCCCAATCCGCTCTGCTCCCGCTCGCGCTTTCGATCTTCAAGATAACTGTAGACTGCACCATGTGGGGCTCCATCCAGGAGCATCTCGACCGCCCGTCGAACCGTCTCGATCTGCTCAGGACCCCCGATCGAAGAGAGGGTCGATCCATAGATGACGACCGACGCTCCGGTAAGCTCCTCGAGGAGTTCGCGGGTCCGTCCTCCCTCTCCGATGAGTCGGCCTTTCAGTCGCTGAAGATCGTTGGTATTGCGGGCGTGTGCCTCGATATCGATGATATCGAGCATCATGAGGTCAGTCTCGAGCAGCCGTAGCGCCTCATCAGGTGTGAATCCCCGACCGATGCCCTTGACGATATCTGGCCCTCTAAGCGCAAGCAGAGGGTCGCCAACGGAATCGACACTCACCGAACCGTTCTCTGAATAAACGTTGAGTCGCACCTCTGCCTGCTCTTCAATCTGCCGCAGTGTCTCACCGCCTTCACCGATGAGCACACCGATGCGGTCCTGCGGAATCTTCACATGCTGCATCGTATCGGATGATACTCGGTGGACTCGTTTTAAGACTTCGGCGATGCCGGTGCATCTCCCACCACGAAGGTGTAAAGCTCCTCAACATCCACCTCGTATCCCTGGCGGGTAAAGAAGTTCCCGACGTTCTCACAGTCACGTCTGAGGAACTCCTCTGCGTTCGGATGATGCACCGTTACGGCCTGACCGACATCGATGATCACCAGCTCACCCTCGTGGATGAGGATGTTGAACTGGCTGAGGTCGCCGTGGACGAGACCTGCGGTATAGAGCCGTCGCATGTACTCTCTGACGACTTCGAAGGCGGTCTGTGGATTGCTGATCTCCACTTCATCGAGCCGTCTGGCCCGATCAACCTCCTCCCCGATGAGTTCCATCACCAGGGCGTTTCGCTCGACGGCAATCGGTCGAGGAACCCTCACCCCCGCTTTTTGGGCACGTTCGAGGTTGGCATACTCTTTCCTGGTCCAGGCGAGGACGACCTCTTTCTTGTCTCCACGGATATCGGTAAATCGTGGATCACCCTCGAGATAATCTCGCATCTGACGGAAAGCGCTTGCACTGATCCGATACACCTTCAAGGCGACCTCTTCGTCCTCGACAATCGACCGGGCGAGCTCACCGGCAAGCGCCACGTAGACGTTCGCCTCCTTCCCAGTCGAGATCGGTCCTCCCAATGCGGAGATGTATCCATCTTGGACGAGTTTATACAGTGCGGCGAAGGTGGCGTCATCGAACACCGAGGCCTCCACCTTGAAGCCCTCGCGATTCTTGATCAGTTTCCTGAACTCATCGAACTCCCGGTCCTGTCTGGATGCAATCCGATCGGCATCGGTTTCGGTGACATCGATCGATTCCCACTCATCACCTGGTTGGTCTGCACCCTCCTCGTCGATGAACTCGAATTCTTCACTCACGGTTGTGAGTCGGGTCGGAGCAACTCAGTGGTCAGGAGATCAACCCCTCCTCTCTGAGCTTGTCAGCTTCGGTCTTCTCATAGCGCCATTCGATATCGGCCTTCTCATCCTGCCAGTCCCATGGTGAAACGAGGACCACATCGTCCTCTCGTATCCATACCCGTTTTTGCATCCGACCAGGGATCCTCGCGATGCGATCGGTCCCATCTGCACATCTGACACGGACCCGATTCGCGCCGAGCATTTCGGTGACGATGGCGAACACCTCGTCATCGTCGGGCTTCCGAATGTCCTCGAGGTCTGCCTCGCCCTCGTCGGTCATTACCCGGCCGTTGGACCCACCATCCTATAAACCCGATGGAGCCTGCTAGAATCTGATACCGCGGCGCTTATGCCAACGGCCTACACCCGAGCAGACATGTTACGAGGCCTCGGTTTGACGGGGATATTGGGGTTGTTGGCACTCATTGCAGGGTTCGTCGTGATCGGCTATGTCGACCCAATCATCGCCGGCGGTGTCGCGCTCGTGTTCGTCGGTGCTGCACTCGTCGTCCATGCCCTCGTCAAGGCGTTGGCTGTTAAGTTCGGGATGGGCGACATGTTCTGATCAGGAACGGCCACGCCGGTGCTCATCGATCAGCTCGTCGACGAGCGCCCGCTTTTGCTCAAGCCGTCGTTCTGTCGCGAGACGCCGCCACCGTTCGATCACTGATTCGACGTCTGCTTCCCGTGCAACCGCAAGTTCGTCCACCTCTTGCATCGCCACTTCATCGATCGAACCGACCGGAATATCCGCCTCCCAGAGGATCTGTTTAGAGACCTTGGTCAGCCCACCAGCGATCAGGACTACTCTCGGTTCTACCTCGGTGAGCTTCCTCGCTGCGGCCTCACCGGCACCGGTGGCATCTCTGAGGTAGATCACATCATCGGGGGCGAGCCCGTAATCGCGATCTGCCGCCACAATTGCATCCACGGTGAACTTCTCGATTGGTTTCACCGGAACCAAGCCTGCCTTGGCCTCCTCGACATCGGCGAAGTTCGAATGGTCGAGTCGCCAAAGTGCCTTCATCCGCTCGACCTTTTCATCGAGTGTCGCGAGCTCGTCCTGTGTCGCTTCGAGCTCTCGTTCGAGGCGGCGGTTCTCACGCTCCAACCGCGTGACCGCTCGCTCACGACGCACTGTTCGGCGCTCTTCGGTCCTGGCTTGCTGCAACCGGTCTTCGAGTTCGCCGATTTCCGATTCCTTTGTGACAAGTTCAGCTTTGAGCGATTCAATGTGGTTTCTCTGCCGTTTGACCCGCTCTTCGAGAGTGCTGATTCGTCGACGTTGCGGACTTGGTTCGGCTGGCTCAGCCTCGGGTTGAGCCTCCTCTGGTTCAGGTTCATCACGTAACCGATCGATCGCTGCATCGATGGAGAGATCACGGCCGAGGACCAGGTTCGCTACCTCTTCCCAGGCCATACCTGGGGGTGTCCGCTCGGCAATCTTTGTTAGGACTTCCACGTGATAATCGAAGGCGAACAAGGCAGCGGCGAGTGCATCCCGCTCGTGATCATTGTCAACAGCCGCCTCGCGGCATCGATGGAGCTTCTCATCGACCAGCAGATCGGACTCAGGCGTCCATCCAGCCGCATCGAAGCTCCGTCTGATCTGTTCGACAGTCGATGGCATCGAGGTCACATCTGCCGCGACGATGACCGGTTGCCCTCGTTCGATGATCCATTCGATCATCTCGTCGGTTGAGGCCGTCCGCGAGCTCCACACGTCGACCACGTCCCCATCGAGATCAACCAATCCGATCGCCACAGTTGTGCCTGGATCGACACCGACGATCACTCGGTCACGTCGCGTCACAAGCGGCTCGAATTCAATCCCCGGTGACCTGATGGGTTCAATCTCGACTCGGACATCGCCGGAGCGGCCTGCTGAGATCGGCAGTTTATCCGGTGGCGCATCCACCTGGAAGACCGCCCGTGACCAACCACCGTACTTCTCGGTCACCTCACGCTCGAACTCAACATTGGCAGATTCGAGAGCATCGGTCACTTCTCGTGCTCGCTGTCTGACAGCCCCATGGATACGTCTGGTGAACCGGTCCTCGCTCGAACCACCTCGACCGGGTGACCGACCTCTGGTGACCCTGACCTCAGCAGCCGCCTCAAATGCGCGTACCCGAAATCCCACGTTCGCCGCCGCCAATCTCGCCGATGCCTCAGCTTCACCCATCGGTGAGGAATCGTATGGAATCTCGTGACGGTGGGAGACACGCGAGAGCGGTTCAGGCTGTTGATCACCGGTCACCTGAACGAGCGACGTGGATGGTGGGAGCTCCCGGAGCAACGCGACCAACTGGTCGCTGTTGGAAGCTAGTTCGAAGATGTTGTCTACCGCGACGATCGCTGGCTCCTCGTCATCGATCAGGCGTCTGAGCTTGCGAAGGGAGACAACATCGCGGCTGATGACTGCCCCATCGAACCTGACGAGAGCATAGGACGCTGCTCCGCCTCTGATGTCGCCACTTTGAACATCGACCCCAAATATCACCGTGTCGAGAGCGCTCGTGCGCGAACTCACGGTATCGGATTGGCTTTCGTGCGGCATAAACTCGGTGCACACCCGTCCTATTCGTCTCGGAATGTGACGTCGATCGTATCGCCATCGGCGGGAAGGATCGTCTCCCCCTCGAAGATCGTTTCCGCCTCCTTTCGGAGTCGTCCCCGTTGGCCAGCATATCT
Source organism: Halobacteriales archaeon (assembly GCA_007118075.1). Taxonomy (GTDB): domain Archaea; phylum Halobacteriota; class Halobacteria; order Halobacteriales; family SKSH01; genus CAZXER01. Next base: position 4,959 of record SKSH01000090.1, on the reverse strand, counting down.
TGAGGAGGTATGGACGAGTGCCAATTTTCGCACCCCGGCATCTCGGGCTAGCTTACCAGCTTGGGTAGCTGTTGAATGACCGGTTTCTGCGGCACGGTCGGCCCGATCATCTCCAAACGTGGCCTCGTGGATGAGCAGATCGGCCTCGGTAGCTATCGCCTCGACCGATGGTGTCGGACGGGTATCACCTGAGTAGACCACGCGTCGTCCTGGACGAGGTGGACCAAGGACTTCGTCGGACGTAACTACCGTCCCATCACCGAGCTCAACCGATTCTCCATCTTGCAACCGGCCGAACATCGGCCCCTCAGGTACCCCGAGATCAAGGGCCCGTTGCCTGTCGAATCGGCCAGGTCGGGCTGCTTCAACAAGGGCGACCCCGATTGCCTCAGTATCGTGATCGACAGCCACTGCCTCGAGGTGGTAGTCGTCCTGATCGACCGCAATGTCTCCCGGTGAGAGCCCATTGATGAGAATGGGGAACTCGGTCTCCCCGACGGTCACCTCAATAAAACGGGCAAGTCGACGGGTTCGCCGAGCTGGGACGTGAATCTTCAATGCCCGGGTTCGTCCGTTGAACTCGAGGGTCTCCAACAGTCCTGGCAACCCATAGTAATGGTCGCCGTGGAGGTGGGTGATGACGACATGATCGAGCGCGAACCCGGTGGTGAAGGTCATCATCTGCCGCTGGATGCCCTCCCCGACATCAAACAGGAACCGCTCGCCCTCGCGTCGGAGCAGGATGCCGATCGGATTCCGCTCCGGTGTCGGCACGGCACCGCTCGTTCCGAGGAAGGTCACCTCCAGACTCATCGCCTGTCACAATGCTGTCGTGGACTAAACGGTCTTCGCATCGCTTGTGGACCGCGGCTTTGATAGTCGGGCTGGCCCTCTTCATCATCGATGGAAAGTCCGTTATGGACCGACCGCCACGCTCCGACCATCGAGGAGCTCCCCCAAGAACACGTCAAAACGTATCTCCAGCGGGTTTCCGGTCGTCCAGTCAATCTTTTGCTCTATGGGCCACCTGGCTCTGGGAAGACGGCAGCTGTCCGAGCTCTGGCCAGAGAGCGTGCGGGTGGAGAAGGAACGCTCATCGAGCTCAACGTGGCGGATTTTTTCGACCGAACCAAACGAGAGATCATTGAGGATGAACGGTTCGCCCCGTTCATCAGCGATACCACCTGGTCGAAACGCCGAATGATTCAACACGTCTTCACCGAGGCGACGGTCCACGCCCCGGTGGAGGGAACGTATCGAACGGTCCTGTTGGACAACGCCGAATCGGTTAGAGCCGATTTTCAACACGCGCTCAGACGGCTCATTGAGCGCCACCATCGGACGACGCAATTCATCCTCACGACGAGACAGCTCGGTACCATCATCCCAGCATTGCAATCTAGGTGTCTCCCCGTCCCGGTGCCACCACCGGATGACGACGCTGTCGTTACCCGTCTCGAGACGATCCTCACCCGAGAGGATATCGAGTTTGACGGAGACGCCCTCGAGTTACTGGCCGAGGATGCCGATGGGAATCTCCGTGTGGCGATCCTCAGTGCACAGGCGACCCACGTGAACCAGCTCCGTGAGGATGACGGGATGATCACCGAGACGGCCGTCTTCGACACCCTCTCGACGATCGGATATGGTGACGAGATCGAGGCGCTCTTGGCACATGCGGAGACCGGTGACTTCACCGATGCCCGGTCGGTCCTCGACGAACTCCTTGTTGATGTCGGACTTGAGGGAACGGAACTGCTCGATACGATCGTCTCGACCGCTCGAACCCGGTATGATGAGCAAACTGCCGCGGCCCTGACCGAGGTCGCAGCGGAGATCGATCACGGACTATCGACCGGTGGTCGTGATCGCTCACAACTCTCTTGGTTACTGGCGAGATTGCCCGATGTGGTCGCCTAAACACCCCAGATAACTGCGATCCCGACAGCGGTGACCACCGCCAAGATCAACTGTAACGGAATCCCGACCCTCGCGTAGTCGGCGAACTTGTATCCTCCCGGTCCGTACACCATGAGGTTCGTTTGATAGCCGACCGGTGTCATGAAGGCCGTGGAGGCGGCGAAGGTGACCGCCAGCGCGAAGGCGAACGGATCGGCTCCGATGCTGATGGCGGTATCGACCGCAATGGGGATGAGGAGGACCACCGAGGCGTTGTTCGTCACCGCCTCGGTGACGATAGCGGTGAAGAGGTAGAGCAACCCCAGGATGATAATCGGCTGGAGCTCACCGGATACCCCCACGATACCTGCAGCAAGGTACTCCGCAGTCCCTGTCGCCTCCATCGCCACTCCAAGTGGGATCAATCCTGCGAGGAGGAAGATGACTGACCAATCGACTGCATCATAGAGTTCACCGGGTTTCAGACAGCCAGTCACGACCATCGCGACCATCCCGCCCAGGGCACTGTGGACGATCGGGACGATCCCAAGTCCCGGGAGTGCCACAACTAGTGCGATGATACCGATCGCAATGGGGAGCTTCTCCTTTCGATACTCAGGTACCTCAAACTCACCAACAACGACGAAGTTCTTACTCCGATTGAAACGCTTAACTGAGTCGTTCGTCGTCTGGAGCAATAACAGGTCGCCAGCCCGAAGTGTTCGCTCGTCCATCCTCGCCCGGATGATTTGCTCGCCACGACGGATGGCAAGGACCGTCGCACCGTACCGGTTCCTGAAATTCGATGAGACGAGGGTGTCCCCGATGAGCGCTGATTCCGGGGGGATGATCACCTCGATCAACCGGTGATCCTCAGGGTGTGATTTTTCGCGACCGACCGCTTCGAGCTCATCATCATCAACATCGACCGCGTCCGGTGCCAGGCCTAGACTCTCATCCTCGATGAGGGTGATCAGACTCTCTCGGTCAGTCCGGAGGACGATGATATCGCCCGCTTCGACGACCTTGTTACCCACCGGCCCGGAGAAGGCGGCGTTTTCTCGAATCAGTTGGACCACGTCGGCATCGAGGTCGAGGCTCTCGATACACTCTGAAAGTGACTTCCCGACGAAGTTGGAATCCTCGGTGACAACAACCTCGGTTAGATACTCAGACATATTGAACGCCTTAGTGAGTTGATCTTCCCGCTTGCCACGATCAGGCACGAGGTACCGTCCAATCGTCATGAGGTAGATGATACCGACCGCGAGCACGATCGCACCAAGCTGGGTAAACTCGAACATCGTGAACGGCTCGAATTCGGTTCCCATCCGGTCGTACACGTCACTCGCAAGGAGGTTGGTTGAGGTTCCAATCAGGGTCAGCATCCCGCCCATCATAGCCGCAAATGAGATGGGCATGAGCAATTTGGAGGGTGAGATCCCCGTTTTGGCCGAGAGTTCCTCGACCATTGGAATCATCACCGCCACCACCGGGGTGTTGTTGATGAAACCTGCAGTGATCCCCGAGAGTCCGAGGACTGCCCCGAGTTGTTTCGTCGGGCTGGTTCCGTATCGGTTGGCGATGAACCGCCCGATTACTGAGATGATACCGGTTCGACGGATCCCATCACTGAGCACGAACATCGCAAGGACCGTGATGGTCGCGGTACTCTGAAACCCCGATAACCCAGCCTGTACGTCCACTTCGGTCCAGGGCTCGAGAGCCATAATCAGGACGAGCACGGCGATGGCGGTCACATCCAGTGGGATCGGTTCCCAGATGAAGAGTACGAGCGCGAGTGCGATCACCGCGAGCATCAGCACGACCGGTATCGGCGGGAGGGACCCACCGACAGCCTCGAGGAGCAACGGAACCTCTGGTGTCATCGTTGTCTCCTATCTCGAGCTCGCCCGGCGTGCATCTCACCTACATCCACGCGGCATTGAAAAAAATCGTCCGGTCAGTTGGAGCGCTCGAGGATGGTGATATATCGGGTCAATGAACGGTGGACCCGGCGGTCGAATCGATCGACTACCGTCCAGCCGGTCGACTCCGCATAGTGATCAAGTGGTTCATCGAAGACGGCAACACAACGTTCAACAAGTCCATGTAACTCATGAAGTGTCGCCCTGACGAGCCCCGGAGCAGATTCGAACCCCACCGGAGACTGCCGGCCGTATGGCGCATCGAAGACTGCTGCATCTGCCATCTTGATCGGCAATGCTGTGGCAGATCCCTGCACGAGAACTGGACTGGGTCCATCAGCAGCGAATGCCCGAATATTCTCTCGCGTCCCGGTGACCATCTTGGTCTGGACATCGACACCGATCGGTGTCGCGCCGATGAGGGCTGCTTCAGTCAAGATCGCACCTGCACCGCACATCGGGTCGAGCAGACGTTCCCCGGCTTTGACTCCGCTGAGGTTCACCAGCGCTCTAGCCAGCTGTGGACGCATCGTACCCGGTTGCTTGAATGGTCGATGTGGAGGCCGTCGTGCGCCGTAATTTCGTTCGGGTGTAACCGTAACCCAACCACCGAAGTACGAGTTCGTACCGTTGTCTGAGATGAGCACTCGAAAGACGTGGTCTGGTTCGTCGAGATTGACCTTGAACCCACGTTCGGTCAGAATCGCCCCGACCGCATGCTCGATTGTTGGCACGTCGACCGAGGCCTGTCCACGGACCGAGGTGGCTCTTACGGCGATCGTACCCTCTCGGTTGAACTCGCTGGATTCGATTGCCTCGAGGAATAGCTCGAGGTCGCCAGTGGTATCGACCACCGCTTCAATCACCCGCCTGGTCATCGAAAGGCGCTCGGCGAGACGGTGATCCACCCTGGATACGCCAACTACCCCTGGGGCGAGCATCTCCGGCTCTGAGACGGCGAGGAGGGCTTCTGCCACGGCGAAGCGATCGTCTTCACCGGCCAGTTCAAGATAGTACACGGGACTTTGCAATCGTATGGTCATTCGCAGCTGGCTTGAATTGCGGTCATTCGTCGATACTCAGCCACTGATCGGCGTGGCTACTAAGGTTGAATCGGAAGAGCACACGTCGA
>SKSH01000147.1 GCA_007118075.1 Halobacteriales archaeon | reverse complement strand
TACACGGTCGGTTTGATGAGTTCAATCCCACGAGTTGGCGATCGGAGCGACCGGCTCCAGACAATCCCTGGTCGGATGCCTGATCTGGTCGAACTTCCGACGGGATGCAGTTTCCATCCACGTTGTCCGTACGCCGAGGAGGTCTGTGCACAGAAGGAACCGCAACTGGTCGATCCTGCCACCGGTCGTCCGGCGACCGAATCGGATGCTCGACGAGGAGCAGCCTGTCTGGCGTATACCGGAGACCTCGTACAGGGCCTTGATTACCGCATCGAGGTGACCGGTACCTCGGTTGATGAGGCTGTCTCTGGAGGTGGGAGTGATGACTGATGGTGAGCCCATACTCAAGGCTGAGGGCTTGACGAAGTACTTCGACGCGAGTGAGGGTTTTATCGATACACTACTCGGGCGAACCGCGTGGGTCAAGGCAGTCAACGATGTCACTCTCGAACTTCACGAGGGGGAGACACTCGGTGTGGTCGGTGAGAGTGGTTGTGGGAAGACCACCCTCGGTCGCACACTGATCCGATTGATTGAGCCGACCGATGGCCGGATCTACTTCAAAGGCCAAGATATCACCGAAATATCGAGTTCTGAACTCCGTGATCTCCGAAAGGATATCCAGTACATCTTCCAAGATCCGTTCTCGAGCCTCAATCCACGGCTGACCGTTGGTGACATCATCGGTGAGCCATTGGACATCCACGGGCTGGCAGAGGGTCAAGAACGGACCGAGCGGATATACGACCTACTCGAGGTCGTCGGGCTCAATGCGAGCCATGCACATCGCTATCCACATGAATTCTCAGGCGGCCAGCGCCAGCGGATAGGTATCGCCCGCTCACTCGCGGTCGATCCTGATATTATCATCTGTGATGAACCGGTCAGCGCCCTCGACGTCAGCGTCCAGGCGCAGATCTTGAACCTTCTTGAGGATCTCCAAGATGAGTTCGATCTCTCGTACATCTTCATCGCCCATGATCTGAGTGTTGTCGAGCACATCTCCGATCGAATCGCGGTGATGTATCTCGGAGAGTTCGCTGAGGTCGGTACGACCGATGAGATATTCGGCCCACCACATCATCCGTACGCCGAGGCACTCCTTTCAGCGATTCCGGAGCCAGATCCGTTATTCGATGCCGAGTTGATCCGTCTTGCCGGTTCAGTCCCCTCCCCGATCAGTCCACCATCCGGATGCAGTTTTCATACCCGTTGTCCGCGGGTTATCCAACCGGGCAATCTCCAGATCGATCAATCGGTCTGGCGTTCGCTGGTGGATCTCAAGATCCGTGCGAGGGGGGCTGAGGCACTTGAATCACTCGCAGCTGTGCAAGAGACCGCAGAGGGTGTTCCGATCGATCCCTCTGAGGTCGCCCGTGACGAGCTAGAATCCTTGATCAGACAGGAGTTCGATCTCCCCGATCAGATCGACCCCGAGGTCGATCGAGCGATCGCCTCGGCGGTAGATCAGTTTCACGATGGCGATCTCGAGGCGGGGTCTGCAGCCATCAATGAGGTCGTCAAGACACCGTGTGAGGAGCACGATCCATCCGAGTACCATCTCGGTGGCACACACCGTATCGCGTGTCTCCTCTTCGATGAGCGATACGAAGATCGTCGCTACCCGATCCCCAGCGACATCGACCAGGGTGTCACCGCAGACGACTGACACGGTTCTATTGGTTCCAAATCCTTTAGCATGAGCGTCGCTTAATTCTGGGCGATGCGTCGGATCTATGAGTCGAGCGCCCTCCGTCGTGATGACAGCGATCCGTTCGCACCGCATGAGGGTGCCGGTGGTGACCGTCCCCGTGCGATGCGGTCGCTTCCTGCGGTGTGGTTGAGTCGACGGTTGCTTCCTGATTCATTCCGAAACCGATTGCTATCGATCAGTATCGAGACGGAGCGGTCGGAGTACCCACAGCGGGTACATATCCCGTTCAGGGTGCAGCTTCGAAACGTCGCACCATTTCCAGTCACTCTTGATACCCGTTCATCGATCTTGTGGACCTGGGATGTGGATGGGCTTCCTGAGGCGTCGAAGATCGGGGATACCGATATCGAGGGGGAGCCGGATTACTACACGTTCGACCGTGGCCAGCGCGTCATCCTCAACCGCCGCTGGGACGGGATGTTCAAAATCGCGGATGACGAATGGGAGTGGGCCGAGCCCGGAGAATACTCGATCAACGTTCAATTCAATGTCGATGGTGCAGTGGAGAAAGGGCTCGCAGATAGTACGACCGTCTCGATCGTACCTCGTTAGTCGTGCTCGATCGGACTGGTGGTCCTCCCACCGGTCCAGGACAAGGGAGAGCCCGCTTTTGCTGGATCGTACCGATGACATGCTACCGAGATGCCATCTTGTTCGATCATCGCTGGAGACGTCTGTTCACACGGGGTGACGATTTCCTCGCTGATGGCGTCGATGGCTCCATCGAGATCACCACTAATGAGTGCCTCGATGGCACTTGAGACGGTGGCATCGACTGCTCCGTAAGAGAACGATTCAGGGAGGCCGAAGACAGATCGCACCATCGCTTCGTCGAGTGGTTCATCGATGAGGTCAATGTCTACCTCCTCTGGTAGTTCACCAGCCTCGAGGGTGAACCTGAATCTGGCGAGCAATTGCCACTGTTCGTGTGAGATATTGTAGCCCTCTGGTGGAATCACCTCTGGACACCTGGTATGAAACCGGCAACCCGTCGGTGGATCTGAGGGGTCTGGGATCGTATCAGTCAGTGGCTTGGCAAGGGATCGGTCCTCCGGATCGAGGCTTGGGACCGACCCAATGAGGACTCTGGTGTAGGGATGCGATGGGTTCGAGATGACCTCGTCGACCGGACCCTGCTCGACGATTTCACCGAGGTACATCACGGAGATGTGGTCGCAGAACCGACGGACGACATCGATGTCATGACTGATGAAAACAACCGCGATGTTGAATTCACGTCGAATCCGATCGAGCAGCCCGAGCACGTCAGATTGAACGCGACCATCCAGTGCACTGGTGGGCTCGTCAGCGATGATCAGATCCGGGTTGAGCACGAGTGCACGGGCGATGGCGATACGTTGTTTCTCTCCGCCAGAAAACTCGTGTGGGAATCGATTCACATCCTCTACCGAGAGACCGACTCGTTCGAGAATATCCTCAACGATCTCTCGACGGCGTTGCTGGTCACTGAGCCCGTGAAGCTTGAGGGGTTCTGCGACTGCCTCACCGATGGTCATCCGTGGACTGAACGCCTCGTTAGGATCTTGCACGATGAGCTGTGCCCGCCTTCGGAAGTTTCGGAGGTCCTTTCCGCTGAGGTCGGTCACCGCTTGACCATCGAAGATGATCTGTCCCTCGGTCGGCTCGACCAGCCGGAGGATCGAGTGCGCAGCGGTGGTCTTCCCACTCCCCGATTCACCCACGATCCCAAGGGTCTCCCCTGCCTCGACGTCGAACGATATCCCATCGACCGCCTTGACGCTCCCGACCTGTCGTCGCAGCAGTCCCTCGGTGATCGGGTAATACGTCTTCAGATCGCGGACCGAAAGCAGTGGTTCGTTATTTTCAGTCATCGCTCACCTCCGGGGCGATCGGTCTGGCATCGGTCGCTTCTTCGAGGATTTGGGTCGGATCGCGGTCATTGTGATAGTAGACACAGGCGGCTTGATGGGCACTTGAGTCAGGGACCGACGCGAAAGCCGGTTGATTACCACCAGCGCACTCATCGACAGCAAATCGGCACTGCCCTCTGAACCGACACCCATCGCCAGGGATATGCTCTCTGGCTGGTCTGCCGGAATCATCCGCTAGCCCATGATAGCTCTCGAATAGCGCCTGAGTGTACGGATGTGCGGGTTTGGTGAACACCTCCTTGATGGGACCTTCTTCGACGATCGTCCCGCCATACATGACGATGACACGGTCAGCAATGGCCGCTACCACCCGAAGATCATGGGTGATCCAGAGCATCGACATGCCCGCATTGCTGAGTCCCCTGAGGAGCTCAATAAGCCTGGCTTGGACGGTCACATCGACCGCTGTGGTCGGCTCATCCGCGATGAGCAGTTCAGGATCAGCCGCGAGGGCGATGGCGATCGCAGCCCGCTGTTGCATGCCACCGGAGAATTCATGGGGATATTCATCGATGCGCTCATGCGCGCGGGAGATACCGACTTTCCTGAGCAAATCAATCGCTCGTTGGCGTGCATCGTCTTCTTCAAGCTCTTCGTGGATGGTGATCGCCTCGACAACCTGCTTGCCGATGGTATACACCGGATCGAGTGCACTCTGCGGGTTTTGAAACACGTGTGCGATTCGGTTGCCGCGGATCGATCTGATCTCCTTCTCAGAGATATCGAGCAGTTGGGTCCCATCGAAGGTCACTCGACCCTGCTTGATCTCGGCAGGTGGTTGTGAGATGATCCTGGTGAGCGACTCACAGGTGACGGACTTTCCACTCCCGGATTCACCCACGATACAGACCGTCTCCCCGCGGTTGATATCGAAGCTCACCCCATCGACGGCCCTAACCGTCCCACGTTCCGTGTGGATGTGGGTCATCAGATCTTCAACCTCGAGGAGGGTGGTCTCACTGGTCGATTCATCGACGAGATCGGTATTTTTCCATTGATTTTCGGCCGACATGGTTAGAGTTCACCCCGAGGATCGAGTGCGTCCCTGAGTCCGTCACCGACGAGTTTCAAGGAAAGCATCGTCATCGTGAGGGCGATGGCAGGTATGGTGGATATCCACCAGATTTCATGGGCTGGATGAGCAGCTCGACTAATG
>SKSH01000098.1 GCA_007118075.1 Halobacteriales archaeon | reverse complement strand
TCATTTAAGTCAACCATGGACGACCCGAAGAAGACCATCAACATTGAGAACGTCGTCGCTTCAACCGGAATTGGGCAAGAGCTCGACCTGCAGAGTGTAGCGATGGACCTGGAGGGGGCAGACTACGACCCAGAACAGTTCCCAGGTCTCGTGTATCGGACGCAGAATCCGAAATCAGCTGCACTGATCTTCCGTTCAGGGAAAATCGTCTGCACCGGGGCAAAATCGACCGACGATGTCCATGAGAGTCTCGAGATTGTCTTCAACAAGCTTCGGGAACTCAACATCGAGGTCGATGACGATCCGGAGATCGTCGTACAGAACATCGTGACGAGTGCTGACCTCGGTGTAAATCTCAACCTCAATGCGATCGCAATCGGGTTGGGTCTCGAACATATCGAGTACGAACCAGAACAGTTCCCAGGACTGGTCTATCGGCTTGATGAACCGAAGGTGGTGGCCCTGCTTTTCGGCAGTGGCAAACTCGTGATCACGGGTGGCAAGCAACCGGTTGATGCCGAGCACGCGGTCGATAAAATCGTTTCCCGACTCGACGAGCTTGGTTTGCTCGGCTGAGCGAAATCAACCGATCACCCCGAGCTGCTCTGAATAAAACAATTCCACCAACCGGAAGGTGATATGCACCTCGATAGCGGCTGCCACGGCGAGAACCAGCCAGGTAACGAGGAGCAACAAGGCAATTCGACGCCCTTCGCCTGGGTCTAGCAGCCGATCTCGATGACCCCGTACGCGATGTGAGAACCGGTGGAGTAACCGGAATGATACTGCAGCTGCGACAAAAAAGGCAGGCAACTCCAAGATACCATGTGGTATCAGCGCGAGCAGCACAAAGCCGATCCCGGCTTCCTCCACCGCCGGAGGGACGACATATCCGACTAGCGAGCCGTTGAGTACGAGGATAGCGACCGTTAAGAGACCGAAGCTGAAGACACCGAGTAGGGCGAGAAAGAATACAATGGTATTGTTGAGGAGGATTGCGAAGGTAGTGAGCTCATCTGGGGTTATCTCCTCTAATTCCTCGAATCCAAGCAAGTCGAAGAGATCCACCCCGATCAGCACGAGCCCGGTCCCGAAGATTCCGCCAAGCATGAAGATGGCAAAGGAGAGTTTGAAATACGGCCAGTGCTCCCACCAGGCCTGCACAAATGCCGACTTGCAGTCATCCTTCTTTGCCATTGGCTGTCAGTTGTCGGTGAATCGCCTTAAATCGGAGACGATGGACTCGGTGCGCTGATTATATTGGACGGTACCGAAAAGCCGGATGTATGAGCTCGCTTGGAATCGTGGGTGGGACGGTGTTGACACCAGATGGTCGTGTCGAGTCAGCTGATATTCTCATCGATACTGATGCAGGGATAATCGAAGCGATCACCGAACCAGGAGCGGCAGGTGCGACGACCTCACTCGATGCGAGCGACGCCGTGATCATCCCAGGTCTGGTCAACGCCCACACTCATGTGGCAATGGCGTTGTTGCGAGGTCACGCTGATGATAAGGAGCTTCATGCTTGGCTGGAGGAGGATATCTTCCCGGTCGAGGCTACTTTCACTGCTGGTGATGTCGAGGCTGGAGCCCAGTTGGGGATGCTCGAGATGATCAAGGGCGGAACAACGACGTTCTGTGATATGTACTTCCATGAGGGGGCAATCGCCGATGCAGCCGTCGAGAGTGGGCTTCGGTGTCTCCTTGGCCATGGAATCCTCACCCTTGGAAAGGACGAGGCAGGGATCGTGGACGATCTCGAGACAGCTAGCTCGTTCGTCTCAGCGTATCATGGCAGCGCTGATGGTCGGATTGCTGCTGCACTCATGCCACATGCGGTCAGGACGGTCGATTCTGCCACTCTCACTGAGGTGGCAGCCATCGCCACCGACCTCGATGTACCGATCCACCTGCATTGCAGCGAAACCACGGGTGATGTCGAGGCAGTCCTCGAACGCGATGGCGATCGACCAGCGGCTGTCGCAAGCGCTGCAGGCGTGTTCGATCGAGACGCATTCATCGCCCACGGTGTCCACCTCGATGAAGATGATCTCGATGTCCTCGCCGCAACTGGAACCGGGATCGCTCACTGCCCGACGGCGAACCTCAAGCTCGCCAGTGGTATCGCCCCAATCGCCGATGCACTTGACCGTGGTGTCCCCGTTGGCATTGGCACCGATGGCCCTGCATCGAACAATGATCTAGATATGCTCGAGGAGGTTCGCCAGGCGGCATTGCTCGCGAAGGCCGAACAGCAGGATGCCAGCGCACTTCCTGCACCAACGGCGATCGAGCTGGGGACCGTTGGCGGTGCGTCACTTCTTGGCTTCGATGTGGGGCGTATCGAGGTTGGTGCCCCGGCAGATCTCGCGGTGATCGATCTCAATGCTCCCAAGTTCACCCCTCGACACGATATCCTCAGCCATCTCGTTTACGTTGCAAACAGTGGTGACGTCCGTCACACCATCTGTGATGGGCAGATCTTGATGCGAGATCGTGAGGTGTTGAGCCTCGATGAAACCAAGGTACGGGAGACCGCAGCAGAAGCAGCCGTGCAGGCGATCGGGCGAGTTGCATAGACGTCGGTAGCGTTTTGGCACACCTGGCCTGAGCGATAGGCATGAGCCAATCCACACCTCGGATCACTGATGTACTCGATGACGCTGCTGACAGTCAAACGAGTGGTGAGCAGAAATTATCCTGGGCACGGCAGTATATGCCGATTCTCAGCACATTGTCCGAACAATTCGAACGAGCACAACCACTTGCTGGTGAGCGGATCGCGATGGCGATGCATGTCGAGGCGAAGACCGGTATTCTCGTCGAGCTGCTCAGAGACGGTGGAGCCGAGGTCGCGTTGACCGGATGTAACCCGCTCTCGACGCACGATGATGTCAGTGCGGCACTCGATGCACAGGATGGCATCACCAGCTATGCCATCCGAGGGGTCGGCAGCGAGGACTATTACGATGCGATCGATGCCGTCTTGGATCACGATCCGACGATCACTGTTGATGACGGAGGCGATCTCATCTTCCGGATACACAAAGACCGTCGCGAGTTACTGGATGACATCCGAGGTGGGTGTGAGGAGACGACCACCGGTGTCAAGCGGTTGTTGTTGATGGCAGAAGATGACGAGCTAGAGTATCCCGTCTTCGCGGTCAACGACACACCGATGAAGCGATTGTTCGATAATGTCCACGGGACTGGTGAGGCATCGCTTGCGAGTATGGCGATGACGACGAACATCTCCTGGGCCGGTCGGACCGTCGTAGTCGCTGGTTATGGCTACTGTGGCAAGGGAGTCTCCCGGAAGGCAGCCGGACAGAATGCCAGGGTGATCGTCACTGAGGTTGACCCACGGAAGGCACTCGAGGCACATATGGATGGGTTTGAAGTCAAGCCGATGGCCGATGCGGCAGCCGAGGGAGAGGTATTCATCACGACGACCGGGAATCGAGACGTCTTGGTGCGAGATCACTTCGAGGTGATGCAAGATGGGGCGGTGTTGGCGAACGCCGGTCACTTTGACATCGAGATCGATCTCGAGGCATTGGAGGCGTATGCTGATTCAAGCAGAGGGGCCCGAGCTGGTATCACCGCTTACGAACTTCCCGATGGTAGGACGATTAATGTACTCGCCGAGGGGAGACTGGTCAATCTTGCCACTCCGATCGCACTCGGCCATCCAATCGGGGTCATGGATCAGAGCTTCGGCATCCAGGCGGTCTGTGTCCGCGAGCTCGTCGAGCATGGAGACCGATACAGCCCGGGTGTTCATTCGGTCCCCGATTCATTGGATCGCGACGTGGCCGATATCAAACTCGAGGCTGAGGGGATTGCGTACGACACGCTGACCGAGGCACAAGAGGATTATCTTGCCAGTTGGGCACACGGTACATGAAATCTTCATTTTAGGCTTTGCAACATACTAATATGACCGACCGGTAGGCACCACCAATTATCGATGCCATCCCTGGATCCATTGGTCTATCCGCGTGAGTACTTCTCGAAGGTCGATCCGTTGAGCCAAGGTGCACTCCTCTTCCTTGGATATTTCGTTGCCACCATTTTGCTCTTCATGGTGACCCTTCAGCTGCTACTATCTCGGATCGAAAATGCACCCACGGGATTAACTGGACAGGTATTTGGACAACTGCTCGGAGTAATCTTTTTCACGTTCATCATCATGCTCATCGCTTGGATTGTCGTGGCGGCGGTGATGCACTTCGTCGGTGGTGCAAGCGGTGATGGCAGCTTTGAGGATGCGCTCGGGTTGGCCGGCTTCGCGTATGCCCCCGAGCTTCTCACCATGCCGATAGGCATGGCGTTCATCTGGCTAGAAACCCGTGATCTCAGGTTCGATGGGAGTGATCCCGCTGAGATGGCTCGGCAGGTGGATGAACTGCAGGCACATGCATTCGGTCCCGGTCTCTTACTGACGTTATTGGTGACGGTGTGGAGCGTATTCATCCTCGCTCGCGGTATCCAAGGCACTCACGATGCGGATTCACAATCGGCATGGACTGCGGCATTGATTGTGGGGATTGGTTCGATCCTCCTGACATTGCTTGGCTGAACCTGAATCAGATGTGCCAGACATCTCGCCAGGTCTTTTGCTGGTGACGAGGTAGGCGAGGTCGATGTCAGCGAAGGGGGATCGTCGAGAACGTGAGTTGGTCAACCTGTTGGATGATGCTGGGTTCGCCGTCGTTCGGTCGCCTGCAAGCGGTTCCGGTACCGGTCGGGCACAACCTGATTTGTTAGCCGGAAATGGTGACCGATTCTATGCGATCGAGGCGAAGTCTTCGAGTGGTGATCCGATTTACATTGATGGAGCGGAGCTGGAGGCTCTCTTGTACTTCGCGCAGAACTTTGGCGCCAGACCAAGAGTCGGTGTCCGGTTCGATCGGGAGGATTGGTACTTCTTCCACCCTGGAGAGCTTTATCGAACCCCCGGTGGCAATTATCGTGTCAAGCTGTCCACTGCCCTCGATGATGGCGAGTCGCTTGAGGAACTTATCGGCCGATAATAGCGTGTCGAAGCCCTTATTCACGGTCGGTCGGTATCCAGGCCACAATGACTGTTGAGCGGGCGCGTATCGTCGAGATTGTCGCCTCTATCGTCGCCGTTGCGCTGATGATTGCCCTCTTATCCCTCATCGGCAGACAGTACACGAACAACGGTACCTTTGGGGAATCGGGTGGCATGATGCTCATCGTCGCCATCATCGTCTTCGTCCTTCTGATGTCGGTTATTGGATATGTCCTCGCGTTCACCATCACCACACGTGAGGCTGAGGCCGAGGCGGCCACCACCGATTGATCACTCGCTCTTGCTCTGTTCGTCGTAGTACTCTATCGGATGGTCGATCTGCTCACAGAGTGAATCCGGGTTCACACAGTCACCGTAGGCCACCATGGTCTCACAGATCCCCGGTGGGAACTGTGTCGGACCATCGGCACCTTGCACGGCATCACCCATCCGGATGAGTCCATCGGGAATCGGTGGCTCGATGACGCGGTTGAACTCCTCAGGTGCGAGACCGAGACTCGTCAAAAACGAAGCTAATGCGTACCGTGAGCTAGCGGAGAGCGATTCTTCATCCCGAACACGTACGAGTAGGTTGTCCATACATGGGGGAAATGCGCCCGGATCGATCACCTCGAACTCACTCGGAAGCCTAACAGAGCCAATCGCATCGGTGATCGTCTCGATGGCTCCATCTAACCGTTCAGCGATTTCACCCGGCACGACCAGTGGGAGATCGCGTCCGACACGTTGGCTGATCGCAGCTTGAAGAATCTGCTGCAGTTCGTCTGTCTCGATACGGACCCAACCAGCTCCGAGTTGGCGGTTGACTAGCTGCCATCGTTCTCCCTCCAGATCTCCTGATATTGAGAGGAAATCCAGGACGGCGATCTCATACCAGGTATCACGTGTTCGTAGTGTGAGATCGAACTCATCAATGAGGCCATCGGTATCGATGAGGTCATTCCCAGCTGCCCGTTCGGTATCCTCGGTGAGTCGCTCGATTGCCGTTGCAGCTTCTGCTTGGACGTAACGGCTGGTGACCCTGGTATCATCGACCAAAGAGACGATGATCCTTGCGAGTGGATACGAGAGCAACTCCACCTCGTGATCCACCCGCGGGTGTCCGACTGTGTCCCCAGCGAGTGCCCGTTCGATGCGTTCGACCGCTCGGGCGACCGCCGCAGACCGTCCTTCGCTACCGAGGATCTCCTCGAGAGACGATTCACTCTCGGTGACCGCCTCTCTCGCGGCTTCAAGGAACGGGTAACGGGCGAGATTCGGATCCATTCCGTGGTCGGGATAGACCGCCCGTAGCGGTTAAACCATCCGGAAGCTCCGACGGACAGGTACAAGCCCATGGTCGCCTTAGTCGTCGCCCGAATGGGCTACTTCGGCTTCCCTTGTCCGGGTTGTGGTAGTGGTGGTGCCATCCACGACTCGACGTGCGGGTTCGCCGATAAGGGCCGGTCCTCCATCGAGCAGGCATACATCGACATCATGGCCACGCTCGGTGACGGTCCCAAGGATGAGGCCACACTTCGTGGAACCTTGCCGAGCTGGTCGGGATTGCATGGGGCGTCTCTTGGCCGGCTTCGACGGGAGGGACGCGTTCGTACGACCGAGACAGGCTTGTTGGAGATTGCCCCGGCATCGGTACAGGCTGAACGACTCATCGAGCCGACCGTCGAACCGATCCGGACTATTCACGAACACGGGAGCGTCTCGGGCTGTCATGACAACGCGATCTTCGCTATGGTCGCCTGGTATGAGATGGTGGGTCTCTCCTGGGAGGAGACCAAAGACCGAGTCTTGACCTGGCTCAGCGAAAGTGGCACATGGGACCGAGGAGGATTCGAGGAATCAACCCCGGAGGAACTCGTCGAAGGCAAGCGACACGTCTACGATCAGGGGTATGGTTGGCGGGAGAAAGCCGAGGCAGCCAAACGAGTCATCGAGCGAGAACTTGGGATTTGAGCTATCCGAAGACCGTTTCCGATGGATTGGGAGTGACCCCAGCACTATTTTGTGAATCGTCTCGACCTCTCGCCCATGACCTCGGTTGAGTCACGTTTTGATGGGCCGATCGCTGAACCGTTTAACCTGGCCAATCTCCTCGAGTATCAATCCGATGCGATCGTCAGCAGGATCTTGATCAATGCAGGGGATACGACGATGACGGTATTCGCGCTCGATGCGGGTCAGCGCATCAGTGAACACTCGGCTCCACATGATGCCTTGTTACAGGTGATCGATGGGTCTGGGTGCGTCGAGATAGATGGAACACCTCATTCGCTTGCTGCCGGTGAGTCGATCGTATTTCCAGCGAACGTTCCTCATGCGCTCGAAGCAGAGGACGCGTTCAAGATGCTGTTGACGATGGTCCGTTGACAGGAGGCTCATCGAGCCTTCCAACGCAGTACCCATTGAACACCATCTTCTGTGTGGCTTGCTCGTGAACCGTCCAATCGTAGAATAACACAGCAATCGGTCAGCGAATAGTTCTGAGAAGGGGCCGTTTGCACTTGGAGCAGCGGATCGTGCCGACTCAGTCGCTTTGAATCCGCGGTGCGAGCATGTATGTGACCTGTCCTCGCCCTTCGGCATAGGGGAGGGTGAACTTGACCGGATACTCTTCTCCGAGGCGGATTTGGACCTCGGTATCTCGGGGAATTGCCTTGTTGATGTCACGGAGGTAGTCGAGGCTAAACAACGATGATGCTTCACCGGCATCGAGTTCGATGAGCTCCTCGCGACCGAGTTCGAGATGGATATCGTCGGTGTCCCCCCGTGCATCGACATAGAAGACCTCGCGCTCAACATCGACGCCGAATTCGACGTGATCAGAAACCATATCGGCTGCAGTAATCGCTCGATTGAGGTCACGTCCCTCGAGGACGATCGTCGCAGGTAGATCGAGATCTGGAATATCGGGCTCTTCACGGATTGAGTTTGGGTCGATCAGTGCCATGGTCGCCTCGAGTCCATCCATCCGGAGGCGGAACTTGTGTACCTCCTCATCCAGTTCGAGATCGATGAGGGTGCCACTGTCGGCCATCCCCGCAAGGTCATCAAGCCGCTCGATGTCGATTCCGATAACTTCTCCATCGGCCTCGTACGCCTCGAAGGCTGAGGCATCAAGATCGAGATCGACCATCCCAACGTTGGCCGGGTCTACGGCTCGGATTCCAAGCCCGTCCTCATCGAGGTGGATTTTGCACTCATCCACGAGCACACTCACGGAATCGAGCGTGCTGCGCAGAGTCTCAGCACTGACGATTGCTGTAAACATATCCACTTCCACAGAGCGGCGGTACATTAAACAATTGAAACGCACCCGGTCGACACGTCCAAGGTCACCCACGGACTACGACCACCAGACCGATGGCCAATCCGGACCAATGGGCTCGCCAGGCACATGATGCTGGCTATCGCAGCCGGGCGAGTTACAAGCTGAAACAGCTCGACGAAGAGTATGACCTCTTCTCACAGGGTGACACAGTGGTCGATCTCGGTGCCGCTCCTGGAGGCTGGTTACAGGTCGCTGCCGAATCTATCGGCCATCGAGGACACGTGGTGGGGGTTGACCGTCGTCGGATCGAATCCCTCGAAGGATTCGATGTCAAGATTGACCTGCTCCAGGGCGATCTGACCGACCAGACGACGATCGAGGAACTTGCACTGATTGTCGAAGACAGCGTCGACATCGTGCTCTCGGATATGGCACCGAACATGACCGGTCAGTATGACCTCGACCACGCCCGCTCCATCCATTTGGCACAGATCGCCGCTGATATTGCGGCTTCGTTACTCGCCCCAGGTGGAACACTCGTCGTGAAGGTTTTCGAGGGGAGAGACCTCGACGAATTCCGTGATTCGCTCGAGACTGGGTATCGATACGTCGCTACTGCTCGGCCACCGGCAACGAGGGATGCGTCTTCTGAACTTTACCTCATCTGTAAGGAACGAATCACGGCCCCCGTCAGTGTTGGAGATCGGTTGACCGTAGAGATCATCGATGTCGGTTCAGAGGGTGATGGGATCGCGAAGGTGGACGGTTTCACGCTGTTTGTCGCTGGTGTCGAAACGGGTGACACCGTTGAGATTTCGGTGACCGATCTCAAACCTCGCTTTGGATTTGCGGAGCCGGTTGACCGATGAGCGCCGGGCTTACATAGGGGCCATACCCTCTAGTCGACCGACGAAACCGTGACGAGCGCACAGCGATTTTGCCCCACGTGTGGGGCACCTACCCCTGAAGACCCCGTCGACAAACGTGGGCGCTGTCGGACCTGTTATCTCGAGGAGCACGAGCTGCTCCAGGTCCCAGAGGATCTGACGGTCGACCGGTGTGGAAGCTGTGGTTCGCTCGAACTCGATGGTGAGTGGACCGACATCGAGACCGGCCTCGCTGAGCAGGCGATCGATCTCGTCGCAGATCGAGTTGCCGTCATCGAATCGGTCGATGAGCTCGAATGGGAGGTCAAAACGGATGCGATCGATGATCGGACGATCGAGGTAACGGCGTTGTTCGACCTGCATCTCGATGGGGGATGGGAACGACGCGAGCGGACAACAAGGGTCACCTTCGAACCGACCGTCTGTCAGCGGTGTTCTAGGATCGCTGGAGATGATTTCGGCGCAATCGTTCAGCTCAGGGCGACCGATCGAACCCCCGATGAGGCTGAGATCTCCAGGGCGCGTGAGGTGGCCGCATCCGTCCTCGAAGATCGTGTTGATGCAGGCGATCGTGATGCGTTTCTCACCGATGTCGTGGAACGGCCAGAGGGGGTCGATCTTCGATTGTCGACTCCACGACTGGGGAATCAACTGGCGACGGCCATCCGTCGTGCCCTCGGTGGGACCCTTGATACCTCCCGAACCCTTGTGACGACCGATGGTGATGGCCGTGAAGTGTATCGGGTGACCTATACCCTCAGATTCGGCCAATTTCGTCGTGGGGATATCTTGACCACCGATGATGGTGCGCTCCTCGTCGAGGGGGGTACCGAGGGGGTACATGTCCTCGATCTCAGCACCGGCGAGCGACGAACGGTGACTGCAAGCGACCTTGAGGCGGCACGTGTCACCACCCTGGCCGATGCAGAACAGGTCACCGTCGTCAGCGTGCTCGATGATCGGGCAGTCCAGGTTATCCACCCCACATCATACGAGGCAGTGACCGTCGCATATTACGGTGATATCGACCTCGATCAGGAGACGGTTCGGGCGGTCGAGGTAC
This sequence comes from Halobacteriales archaeon, assembly GCA_007118075.1. GTDB lineage: Archaea > Halobacteriota > Halobacteria > Halobacteriales > SKSH01 > CAZXER01. Next base: position 5,785 of record SKSH01000098.1, on the reverse strand, counting down.
AAGACCAACTGTATCTGCTTCCAGACGATGTCTGATGAGCCATACGCGGCGATTATCGGTCTGATGGAGGTCGCTGAAGCCATCGGGACCCTTCGCGAAGTGGGAATCTACGACGACACGAGGAAGATCGAGCCGCTCGAGGGTGATCGATTGGCCATCCCGGTGACCGAACCGAGGCCAGTAGCGGGGATCGAGCAGTATGAGGCAGGTGTGGCGCTCACGCGTCGGTGTAATTCGCTTGAGGACCATCTTCGTTCCCGAGGGTGGACACCTGAGGAGCTTGATGCCGCTCCGAATTCCTATGCACGTATCGGTGACCTCATCGTCATCAATGACCCACTCGACCTCCGTCCAACTGAGGTTGGTGAGGCACTCTTGGACCTCCATGGCGACTGTTCCGGAGTCCTCTGCATCGATACCATCGAGGGCCAACAGCGTGAACCTTCGATCGAGCATATCGCCGGTGAGTCACGGACCGAGACCGTTCACCGAGAACATGGTATCGAATACGCCCTCGATCTTTCCGAGGTGATGTTCAGCCCTGGTAATCAACGTGAGCGGGTCAGGATGGGTAATTTGGTTGACACTGGCGAGCACGTACTCGATTGTTGTGCGGGAATCGGTTATTTCACCCTCCAAATGGCGGCTGGAGGCGCCACGGTCACGGCGGTGGAGCAAAACCCAACGGCGTTCGACTGGCTCTCACATAACGTCACCCGAAACGGGCTGGATCATCGGGTCGATACACTCTGTGGCGATTGTCGGGATGTCACGGCAACCGCGTCACGAGCGGTGATCGGTCATCTTCCTGTCCACGATTGTCGGGATGATCCACGAGCGTTCGGTGATGGCTATCTCGATACAGCTATCCGCGCCGTGGGTTCGGGTTGGTTACACATCCACTCAATCGCCTGGGCTGATGAGACCGAGCTCGCAGTCGATCTCATGGTATCCCGGCTCGAGGCACGGGAGGTTACCGTTGAGACCGCATCGGCCCACCGAGTCAAGGGATTTGCTCCGAGCACCGATCATCTCGTCATCGATGTGAGGATCGACAGCTGAGTCCAGATTGGCTTGAGCTGTCGCCGCAGGCACGTCAGCAAATATAAGGGTCATCACGGTCTACCGGCTAGCATGGACGTGCAGAAGATTGTGGCGCTCCTCTTCGCATTCTTCATGGTATCGTCGATGATCGCTTTCGGCGCCATCTACATCTGAACCTCGATCAGCAGCCATACCACCTTTCACTCAGCGTACGCTCCGAGAGGTGCCATATTCGGAATCAACCGTCGTAGCTCAGTCTGACTTAATCTCTTTAAACTGCTTGAGGAGGTCCTCAGCGGACTCGCCGGTTTCGTAGGATACCGACCCGTGATAGAGCGTTCGCTCATCGTCGAAGTCGGCATCGACGGCCGTGGCTTTCATTTCGCGGCGCTCGTGCTCGTCCTCGTCATACGCTCCCATCGACATGATTGTCCAATATGGCATTAGAAGCGAGACGACTATAATTGTGTCGGTGGGTATCATACCACATCATGACACGGGTCGTCGCTGATCTCCATATCCACACGACCCGTTCTGATGGTGCGGTCGATCCAGCTGCATTACCAGGTATTGCCAAACAACGACGGCTCAATGCCGTCGCTATCACCGATCACGACCGGCTACCTCCATCGTCGGTTCCAATTCGGTCGATCGACGGAGTGACGCTCATCTCTGGCATCGAACTACGCGTCGATGCAGGTACGGCCGGCCGGCTCGATCTCCTTTGCTATAGCATCTCACCGACCAATGCACTTGAGCGACTCACGAAGCGACTCCAAGAAGATCGGATAGACCGAGCCAACGCGATGGTCGAACGGCTTGAATCTGAGCTTGATGTATCACTCGCGATCGGATACAACCCTGGTGTCGGCAGACCTCATATCGCCGCAGCTGTGGCTGCTGTGACTGAGCTCTCTCCTCAGGAGGTGTTCGACCACTACATCGGATCTGAAGGGCCATGTTTTGTCCCCCGTGAGGTGCCTTCATTCGAGACTGGTGTTCGATTGCTTCGCGAGGCGGGTGGGCTGGTTATCCTCGCACATCCATTGAGGTATCGAGATTCGGTGGGAGCATTGGACCTCGTCGACCGGTTAGATGGAGTCGAGATGCATTACCCGTATCAGGAACCGATCGATACGAGCCCACTCGAATCACTTCCAACTCACGACAGACTCGTAGTGACCGGCGGGAGCGATGCACACACCCTCGAGGACATCGGGAGTTGTGGCCTCGATGAAGCAGCTTATAAGGCGTTCGCGTCGCACCTCGATCTCTCGATGGATTGAATTCCCCGTGGCTGTAAGGCAGACTGATGCGCTGTCATGTCTGCGGTGCACAATCGGCATATGCCCCAGAACACAGGCACGTCAAGGTAGGGCTCTGTGAGACACACATCAAGCATTACATGGACTCCCTTGAGCGATCCGATGCCCTCAGGGGACTCGATCCTGATGAATCCGGTGTGGTTGAGCCGATTTAATCGAGTCGGCTAGCATTCACATCGATTGCATCGACCGGGCAGACATCAACACAGAGCATGCAGTCGATACAGGCATCCTCATCGGCTGGGTCGGCCTTACGGTCGCTGACCGGATGTCCTGGTGTGTCTAACCAGGAGAAGACATCGACCGGGCAGTGCTCCAGACAATCACCAGACCCATCACAGATGTCAAAATCGACGGCGACATGTGTCCCATGGATCCCCAAGGTTTCAGGCTCGTCAACCGGACCCCAGACGTCGTGCCCTGCGTGTGTCCCTGCCCGTTCACGGGCCATATGGAACTCTGGATCGATCGCCATATCTTCTCCACGGATGTCACCACCGAAAACCTTCCCACTCGTTGGTCTGAATCAGTCGAATGCGGCTATTCCAGTGAGATCTTGCCCAAGGATGAGGGAGTGGATATCGTGCGTACCCTCATAGGTGTAAACCGTCTCCATGTTCGCCATATGTCTGATCGGAGAATAATCGAGTGTGATCCCATTTCCACCGAGCATCTCCCTTGCGATCCTCGACTGATTTCGAGCCATCCGGACGTTGTTCCGTTTCCCCATCGATACTTGCTGTGGACGGAGATCCCCTCGCGATTTCATTTCGGCCAGCCGATACGCAAGCAACTGACCGAGGGTTATCTGCGTGGCCATCTCTGCCAGTTTCTCTTGCTGGAGTTGGAATCTCGCGATCGGTCCATCGAATTGGTCACGTTCAAGCGCGTACGCTCTGGCCACCTCGAAACAGTCCCTTGCAGCTCCAACCGAACCCCATGCGATTCCATATCGAGCCTGGGTCAGACAAGAGAGCGGACCGCGCATTCCGGTCACGCCAGGGATGAGGTTCTCTTCAGGAATCCACACGTCGTTCAATCCGATCTCACCGGTGATCGAGGCGCGTAAAGAGAGCTTTTCCTTGATTTCATTGGTGTTCACCCCATCACGCTCTGTCTCGACCAGGAACCCCCGCACCGGTTCATCGTCATCTGATCGATCCCGTGCCCAGATGATGCAGACATCAGCGATCGGTGCATTCGTGATCCATGTCTTCGAGCCGTTCAACCGGTACCCATCACCGTCGCGAATGACATGCGATTGCATCCCCGCCGGGTTCGATCCAAACCCAGGTTCTGTCAGCCCGAAGCAGCCGATCGCCTCACCATCGGCCATACGACCAAGCCACTGGTCCTTTTGATCCTCTGATCCATAGGCGTGAATGGGGTACATGACCAGTGCACCCTGTACCGAGGCCATCGATCTGATACCGGAATCACCTGCTTCCAACTCTTGCATCAGGAGACCGTAACCTATCTCTGAGATATCCGGGAGACCGTATCCCGACAGATTTGGTCCATAGAAGCCGAGCTCACCCATTTTCGGGATGAGGTCGGTTGGGAACGTCCCTGCCTCGAAATGCTCAGCGATGATTGGTTTGATCTCGTCTTCGACGAACGATCTGGCCGTATCGCGGATCATTCGATCTTCTCGACCGAGATCTGCCTCGAGGTCCACGTAATCGAGCATGTATCAGATACTGATACCCGAGGACATATAGTCCAATGAGTTCGAAGCTGTGGTGACCGGCCCCCAAGGTTTAGTTCCGCCAACCCGAGGTACCGCTATGGTGTATCGGCTCCACTACTATGACCTCATTCTGGTAGCCATCGCTAGCTGTATGAGTCTCGGTGTCACCATCGGAGTGATTACCACGGTCAACCTGGCGATCGCGGTTCCGCTGATGGGGTTCGTCGCCGTCGTGATCATCGGGCATGCCCTGTTCATCGCCGGACCCGTTGATGAGCTCTCCGACCTCTCTGATGAGGTGGAGCCGACCGAGGTACCGGGCATCGCCACTGCCGCTGAGCTGGTCGATTGAGTCTGATCCAGTGCGTGGCCGATCAACTCAGGCCGTTGACGAAGTTCTCTAGGACGAGCTTGGATTGCCCTGCAGCCAGGAAGTTCTCCCTGGTGATGCTCGCTAATGCTAACGCTTTCCGTTCAGTATCGAGGTCATCCTTCGCTCGGGTCACCATTTCGGCAGTGTCCATGTCGTATTCGGGATGGAATTGGACACCCCAGAATCCATCGCCGGTGTACGATTGAATTGAGACATCTGATACAGCGACTTCTTCGGTTCCTGGAGGGGCGGAAACCACCTCATCGGAGTGTGTCTGAAAGGCAAGAAATTCGTGGTCGATTCCCTCGAACAATGGTGAACGACCGTCGTGTCGAACCGTTCGATAGCCGATCTCGTACTCGCCCATATCTCGCACCTCTCCACCGAGGGCATCTGCCAGGAGTTGGTGGCCCCAACAGACCCCGAGTATTGGGACCTCGGCATCGACGGCTGCTCTGGTCCATTCTCGGGTATGATCGATCCAGGGTTCGTCCCAGTAGACCGATGCTCGTGACCCGGTGATGATCGCCCCATCCATGTCGGTGGTGGTTGGGATATCTCCCTTGGTTACCACGTATTCGATAAGTGAGGCATCGACCTCACGGTTGAAGTTCCGACGTGTATCTTCTACCTCATAACTTGCGTTGATTAGGGCGATTCGGGGCTGACCCATCGCCGGCTGATTGGACACTCATCCTCAAAGATGTGACGTTGCCTCCTCCGCATCGCAATCGGTTGAACGTGAGTGTCTCCGAGGCAGGCACGAGGACGATACATACGAGTAGTGCGAATCAATCGTGAACACGAGGACCATCACTGCTATACACGAAGTTCGATACTCAGGCTTCGATGGTCTGTTTGAGCAGTTCTGGCACCTGTTCGATGAGGTCATCGAGGCGATCGACTGATGGACCACCGCCCTCAGCGAAGTCAGGTGGACCACCCCCACCCCCACCGACAACGGCCGCAAGTTCACGCACCCCTCCCCCTGCATTGATGGATGATGATGCCGGGGTCGAAACGACGATGTGTACCCCGTCTCCAGTGTCACCGATCGCGATTCCGACCATCCCTTGTTCTGCGATCGCGTTAGCGGTCGCACGAAGTTCGTCCTGCGTCCCATCAATTCGGCTCACCTGGACGATCTCATCGCCAACTTCGATCGTATCTGCATCTTCGCCCCCGGTGACACGGAGGGCGGCAACCTCATCTGAGAGCTCTTCAATCCGCTTGCCACGTTCTTTCCAGGCCTCGAAGAATCGCTGCGCAGTTGCTGGAATCTCCGGTGAGCTGACATCCAGAATTTCTGCCGTCTCAAGGAGGAGGTCCATCCGCTCTTGTATCCGATCGATC
>SKSH01000105.1 GCA_007118075.1 Halobacteriales archaeon | reverse complement strand
CGCCGGCGTACTCGATGCCGACGGGCCACTGGTCGGATGAGACGTACGGTGTCGCCCCGTGACGCACACCTATTCGTAGTCGTAGAATCCCTGCCCGGTCTTGCGCCCGAGGTGACCGGCCTCGACCTTGCGCTTGAGCAGGTAGGCCGGCTGGTAGCGGTCGCCAAGCTCGCGGTGCAACGTCTCGGAGGCGTCGAGACAGATGTCGAGGCCGATGAGGTCGGCCAGCTCGAGTGGTCCCATCGGGACGTTCGTCCCGAGTTTGAGCCCGGCATCGATGTCCTCCTTGGTGGCGACACCTTCATCGAGTGCTCGTACTCCCTCGTTGATCCACGGGATGAGCACACGGTTGACAACGAATCCGGGTTTGTCATCCGATTCCCAGGTCTGCTTACCAAGATCGGTCGATAGCTCGTGACCAAGCTGCACGACCTCGTCGTTCGTCGCCTCCCCGACGACGACCTCGACGCCCTCCATGATCGGCACTGGGTTCATGAAATGCAGCCCGAAGATTAGCTCCGGCCGGTCGGTCACGCTGGCGATCGAGGTGATCGAGAGCGTGCTCGTGTTGGTGGCGATGGAGACATCAGCATCGAGCAGTCCATCCAACTCGGCAAAGACCTCCTGCTTGATCTCGAGGTTCTCCGCAACTGCCTCGACGACGAAGTCAGCGTCGGAGAGGTCGCGTCGATCGGTTGTCGTGGTGATTCGTTCCAATGCACCGTCGCGCGTATCCTCATCGATCACCTCCTTGCCGAGGAAGCGATCGAGACTGCCCTCGATCGAGGCGAGCCCGTTTTCGAGGTATGCATCCTCCAGATCCTGCATCGTCACTGTATATCCATTCGTAGCCGCCACCTGAGCGATGCCAGCTCCCATCGTCCCAGCACCGATGACGCCGATGTGGTCGATCTCGTCAAGGGTTCGAACCATATCGACCGATTTGACCGGCTGCTCGGTAAGGTTGTTGAAACCGCCGTGGCGGAGACCAACCGGAAATATTGTAGGCCGCTCGCCCAAGAGCACACATATGCAACCGATCGATGATTCGGCGATCGTCCGAGACGGTAACGTCCTGATCCTGGCGTACGACCACGGCCTCGAGCACGGTCCAGCCGATTTCAAGGGAGTCCCAGAAACAGCCGACCCAGAGGGGATTTTCGAGACGGCGACCCATGATGCTGTCACCGCATTGGCCGTCCAAAAGGGGGTCGCAGAGGCGTACTACCCGAGTTATTCTGATGACGTCACCTTGCTCATGAAGATCAACGGGACCTCCAACCTCTGGATGGGGGAACACGACTCTGCGGTGAACTGTACCGTCGACTATGCGGTCGAACTCGGTGCTGAGGCCATCGGTTTCACGCTGTATGGTGGTTCGAACCACGAGGTGGACATGGCTGAGGAGTTCCGAGACATCCAGGAGGCCGCTCGAGATTACGGTCTGCCGGTCGTCATGTGGTCCTATCCACGTGGACAAGGGGTTAAGAACGACTCCAAACCGGATGTCATCGCGTATGCTGCAAGGCAGGCTCTCGAGCTCGGTGCCGACGTGGCTAAGGTGAAGTACCCCGGCAGCCAGGGGGCCATGGAAGACGTCGTTCGGATGGCCGGTCCCGTCAAGGTCGTCATGAGCGGTGGGTCGAAGACGGATGATCTCGCCTTCCTCGAGCGGGTCGAGTCGGTGATGGATGCCGGCGGCAAGGGGCTCGCCGTCGGGCGCAACGTCTGGCAACGTGATGACTCAGAAGGTATGCTCGATGCACTCGAGCAGGTCATCTACGAGGGTGTGCCTGCGGCAGACGCCGTCTGAGGCAGATGATGGACGATACCATCGATCAGGTCCTTGATGTGGTGGCCGGCCTCGGCCCGGAGATCGCCGCTGGGCTGTGGAGCCATCGCGGAGCCGCGGTGGCCGAGGACCATCCGACCGGAGACGAGGCGATCGATGCTGACGTGTGGGCCGATGCGTTGCTGGTAGACCGCCTGTCGACGATCGAAGGTGTCGGTCAGCTCGCTAGTGAGGAACGAGAGGAACCGGTCGATGTCGGTGATGGACTGAGCATCACGATCGATCCACTCGATGGTTCATCCAACGTCGCGACGAACAACCTCTGTGGGACGATCGTCGGTATCTTCGATGGTCAACTTCCCGCAGGGGGGGAGGATATCGCCGGAGCGGCATACGTCCTCTTTGGCCCAATTACGACGATGGTCGTGGCGGTCGAGGACACCGTCACCGAGCTGGCACTCGGCCGATCCGGATCACAGACGCTGCAACGTGATGTAACACTCCCTGCTGAGCCAGTCGTCTACGGCTTCGGCGGGAAGGATCCCGACTGGACACCTGCGTTTGCCTCGTTCGCCGATGAGATTCGGGATGAGTTGAAGCTTCGTTACGGTGGTGCGATGGTCGGTGATGTGAATCAGATACTCCACCACGGCGGTATGTTCGCCTATCCTGCGCTACGAGAGCGTCCCGAGGGGAAACTCCGATTACAGTTCGAAGGGATCCCGATGGGATATATCATCGAGGCTGCCGGTGGGCGGGCTTCGACCGGGGTCGGACCGATGCTCGAAGCAGCTCCGACGGACCTCCATCAGCGGACACCAGTCTATCTCGGCAATACCGAGCTGATCGACCGCCTCGAGGTGGCACTCGAGTGACCTTGATCCTGTTGTTGTTCGAAGCTCACAACGACCAATGTCCGTCGGATGTTTCGCCCCTGTCTATCAGCGAATGGTCACTGATGGTTCCACCGTCTGGATAAGACGGTGATGGACTAACGGTCGTATGAGCGACAATGAGGGCGCCCGGCTGGTACGCATCGCGGTTTATCCGATCAAGTCACTCGATCCGGTCGAGTGTGAACGAGCCACGATTGGAGCCAACGGAGGACTAGAACACGACCGTGAATACTCGATCAAGGACGAGGATGGCCACTATGTGAATGGAAAGCGTACCGCCGATGTTCATCGAATTCGTTCGATATTCACCGATGGAATCAATCGGGTGGAACTCCGTTTAGAGTCTGATCCGAATACGATTGCGTCACGGTTTGACCTCGAAGCCGATCGCGAGTCGCTTGAAGACTGGCTGAGCAACTACTTCGGATACCCCGTCAAGCTCGAACGCGATCGAGAGGGTGGCTTTCCTGATGACGTGACACGCTCAGGGCCCACCCTCATCAGTACGGCGACGCTGCGTGAGGTCGCTTCGTGGTTCGATGGACTCGACGAACACCAGATCCGACTCAGGATGCGAGCGAACCTGGAGATCGACGGGGTGCCGCCGTTTTGGGAAGACCATCTGTTCTCAGATTCCGATCATGAGGTTGCGTTTCGGATTGGTGACGTGACACTTCGAGGGGTGAAACCGTGTGTGCGGTGTATCGTTCCAACTCGTGATCCACACACCGGGGATGCGTATTCCGACTTCCAGCGGATCTTCATCGAGAACCGCGAACGGACACTCCCTGGGTGGGTCGACCGGTCGAGATTCGACCACTATTTCCGATTGATGGTTAATACGAACATCCCCGCTGAAGAATCGAACAGTGCACTGGCAATCGGGGATGCGGTGGAGATCATCGGAGAACGACCGGTTATTGATTGAATCAACTACCGATTAGACTCCGTAGAGTTCGATTACGTATCGTCGCTTTTCATCTGTCACAATGCGAATTAATCGAAACTACTTGCCCTCACGCATCGCTTCGATTGCTCGTCTGACCGCCGTCTTGAACGATGTGAGTTCAATCGGGATCAATTCTCTAATCCGGTCGTCAGTGACAACCACCTCCGAGGCCATCCCATCGATTAACGGATACGCAACTTCGGCTGGGACGTCTGTCACAATATCTACCCAATAGGCTGACAGCCGAGGGGTTAGCACTGGGACCGGGATGATTATTGGCTTTCGACCGGATAACGCCCTGCTCGTCTCGATCAGAATATCACGGTATTGGAGCACATCTGGACCACCGATCTCGTACGTTTCACCGGCCGTCTCTGGTACGTCGATCACCCCGACGAGATAGGCGATGGTATCTGAGATCGCGATCGGCTGTGATCGGGTATTGATCCACCGCGGGGTGATCATCACGGGGAGTCGGGATGCAAGCTGACGGATGATCCTGAAACTCACACTACCATCGCCGATGATGACGGCGGCTCGAAGGACGGTCAACGCATACTCCCCTGTGGCCAGTGTGTGCTCGACATCTCGCCTCGACCGGAGGTGCGCGGAGAGGTTGTCACCATCGACACCGAGTCCACTGAGATATACAACTCGTTCGACCCCCGCTTTTCCAGCAGCTCCTGCAAAGTTCTCTGCAGCTAGCTTATCACGCGCTTGGAAACCAGCTCCGGCTTCCATAGAGTGGATGAGGTAGTACGCAATATCGATCTCTGATAAGGCAGCCTCAAAGCTTCCTGGTTTGAGGACGTCCCCTTCGAAGACAGTCACCTCCGGTGGGGGGTCATACCGTTCCAGGTCTCTGACAAGCACCGAGACATCGTGTCCAGCAGCGACCAACGCTGGAACGAGCCGCCTTCCCACGAAGCCGGTTGCACCAGTGACCAGGATGTCCATGTCTGTTACAAGTACCACCATCGCTTATGCTCCATGATGATTCTCAGGTGTATGACCTACGAAGGGGATGGTTCTCCCTAGCGCTGCCGGTGGTGAGCTCTTCAATATCGGTTCACAACGGTCGTACCATGCTCATCTGGTGATTGGCGTTTCCAATGATCGTTTGAGGTAGGGGTTTGAATTCACTTGGTGGTTTCTGCAGTCGAGCGAGTCTGGTAACTGATTTTCACCGATATCTGAAGCTGCGGATTCAGCGGTGGTGCATCCGGACATT
>SKSH01000044.1 GCA_007118075.1 Halobacteriales archaeon | reverse complement strand
CAGCAGGAGTGCATCTGCGCCGGCACCCGGACCATATCCTGCCATGAGGACGGTTGTTGCACCCTCATCGATGGCTCGAGCGAGGCCGAGAAGGACGCATGCTGCGCCAGTATCACCGAGTTCATGGACGGTCGTTCCTCGGTGGATCACCTCGGTGTCGACCCCCAACGCTGAGGCCAGTCGGTATAGTTGACGGCCATCAGGTGCTTGCACGACGACGGCATCCACGCCGGTTGACGGGTCGTCGAGACCCTCGACGGCATCGATGATCGTCTCACGGTAGGCCTGTCTGTCGTATCCGGTGACACCGAGCCCGGTCGTGTGTGGCTCGCCATCGGGTCGAAAACGTTCACCGGGGGCGACCCGAGTCGACGAACTCGAATCGAGCACCGAACCGCCGTCGCCTTTGCCAAGCACGATCGCCCCGGCACCGGCACCAGCGCCATGGCCGTGTTCAGTCCCTGGCGCACCAGCCGGTGCGTCAGCCACCACCACTAAGCCGATCCCATCTGCCCATGGACCTGCATCGAGGGCACCAAGCAACGTTTGGGTGCCCGCTCTGGTGCTCCCGATGGTGTAGACCGATCTGGTGTCGTGCTCGACCCCGAGCATGGAGCCAAGTCGGGCGGTGAGTTCCTCCTCGCCGATGGGTGGGGCGGTGGTCGCGAACGAGAGATAGGCGATATCCATCGGTCGGCAGTCTGCCGCCTTGATCGCCCGGGTGGCCGCCTCCCAGGCCATCGTGAGGGCATCCTCATCTCCGGCGGGGATCGCACACTGGCCAATCCCGCTCGCCAAATGCCGGTCCCAAGCCTCGGCGATGGTGTCACTCGTGATGGCTGATCGTGGTGCATAGGCCCCGACTCCGAGCAACCGTGGATCGGTCATGCAGGGACCTCCTCGAGACGTTCGAAGAGGTGCACCACGGCGGCACCACCGCTTCCGCCGACGTTGTGGGTGAGCCCGATACGTGCCCCGTCGACCTGCCGATCGCCTGCGTTGTTAGTGAGTTGTTCGAAGATCTCGACTGCCTGGCCGGCACCGGTCGCACCGATGGGATGCCCCTTCGATTTCAACCCTCCAGAGGTGTTGACTGGAAGATCACCACCGAGTGCGGTGGCTCCAGATTCGACGAGCTCGCCAGCGCCACCTGGTTCGCAGATGCCGAGGTCCTCATAGGCAAGTAACTCGGCGATGGCGAAGCAGTCGTGCACCTCGGCCAGGTCGAGGTCCTCAGGACCGATATCGGCCATCTCGTACGCCTGCTCTGCCGCTCGACGGGATGCCGGTAGACTCGTGTACGTATCGCGCTGAAAGAGGCCGACACCATCGGAGGCAGCCCCGACCCCGGAGATCTTGATCGGGGTGTCTGCCAGCTCTCTGGCGACCGAGGGAGCTGCAATGATGACCGCCGCAGCACCATCGGTTGTCGGACAGCAGTGAAAGAGGTTGAGCGGATCTGCAACAGTCGGTGCCGACCGGACGTCGTCCATCGTACAGGTGAAGCCGAGGTGTGCCTTGGGATTCCTCGAGCCGTGGTCGTGATTCTTCACGGCCACCGCCCCGAGTTGGTCGGCCGTGGTGCCATAGCGTTCCATGTGTGCACTGGCCATCTGTGCATAGACTCCTGAGAAGGTCGTCCCGGCGAGGCGCTCCCACTCAGTCTCACCACTGACCCCCAGCCAGTATCGTGTGACATCCCCGGAGGTGTCGGTCATCACCTCATAGCCACCGGCGAGGACGATATCGGCCATCCCACTCTTCACAGCCTGCACGGCAGATCGGATGGCGTAACCGCTCGCTGCACAGGCGTTTTCTACCCGCGTGGTGGGGATGCCTTGGATCCCGGCGAACTCTGTGACAGCCGGACCGCTCAGTCCGATCTGTCGCCCACCGACACCGAGGGTACCGACGAACGACTCGTCGATGTCGGTACGTTCGAGGCTGTCGATGCTGGTGAGTGCCTCGTCGACCGCTATTTCGAAGAGGGTCCGATAGGTCTCATCGGGGAAGGAACCGAACCGAGATTGCCCGGCCCCGATGAGGTAGACATCGCGCATGTCTATTGACTGTGAGGAGACCGACAAAACGGTTTAGATTGTTTCATCGAGGAGGGTGTCAGCGTATCGCCCCGACAGAATTGATACTTAGCCGGTCGTCGTGCTCGGTGTCGGTGCCTAGTCTGCCGTCTGATTGGTCGTGGAGCCGATCACCGTCGTCTCGACATCCTCACCGACGATCCCGCTTTTGGCGATCACCGGCGTCAGGTTGTACTCACCGGTCTGTCCACGTCCTACGACATTGATGTCGAAGACGAACTCGACCGCATCATCCGGCTCGAGTTCGAATGGGTGGGTGATCATCAGCTTATCACTCGGGACGTGCACGGTGACCTCCTCACCTTCGACGATGCCAACCACTGTGTCGGGGTACAGTTCGAGTTTCGTGTACCGACCGGCTGGAAGCTCTCCGTCGAATACCTCGATCGAGATATCACCGATCACCTCGGTGAGGTCGACCGTCGCACCATCGAGGTCGAGGTGGAAGAATCCCCGTTGGCTATCGTGGGTTACTGCACCGTCTGATGGGTCCGGGTCTGTGGCACCTTCCTCCTCCTTTCCGGCAGCATCCGCATCCGGTGTCGGAGTTGGCGTCGGCTCGGTCGGTGTTGGGGTCTGCTCGGGTGTCGGTGAGGGCGTCTCGTCAGGGGGTTCATCCGGTGTCGGGGTGGGATCTGGGGTCGATTCTGGTGTATCATCCGTTGGGCCACCGAAGATCCGGGCTTCATCGAGGGTCACCTCAAGGGAGTCGAATTCATCGATGGCCACCGGTTGATCACTGATGAGCAGGTGGAACCGCCCCGAATCAGTTGCCGATCCCTCCTCCGGTGGGGACGGTGTATCCTCCGCTTTGATCTCAGTCGATTCGAGGACGGAGGTACAACCTGCAAGCATGCTCGCGGTAACCGCCATCCCTGCCCCGAGGAAGGACCGTCGTTGCCATCGTGACAGGGTGGTACGATCGGACTGCTCTGCTGTGATTCCATCGTGTGTCATCGCAGGAGGTGAACCGTGACAGCCGCACATATACCCCCAGTTCGGTTTCCTCGGGTTAACCCGAATTAACACCGATTTTCCACAGTTGACCACGATATAATTCACTCGGAGTAGCCATTGTATCCCGAGGAATCATGGGTATCAACGCTGCCTGGTGGAGGGATTCGATGTCCCGCCGTCAATCGAAAGTTGAGCCGCGATTGCCCATCGTAGCCAGTGGCTTGATTCCCCCGCAGCTGTTCAACCTTGGTCAATGCATCAGCGATCTGTCTGAATGATCCATGCGCAATCCTTTATGCATGTGGCGGCTGTCATGCCAACCCACGAACCACACTATGACACCGAACAGATCGACGGATGAAACCCACTGTCTGTACCTCAAGAATGCACCACATTACCTCGGTGAACTGGCCACCCCGGCGCACATGGTCGACTATGCCATCGCTGCAGAGGAAGCAGGCTGGGATGGAGTCCTACTGGCAGATGCGCTCGGTTCTCACAACCAATCGTACATCGATCCTTGGATCACGCATGCATCGATCGCCTCGGTCACTGATGAGCTCCTCCTCGGCTCCTGGGTCACCCCAGTTCCACGACGACAGCCCTGGCAGCTCGCGTCAAACCTCGCCGTGCTCGATGCGCTCTCCGATGGGCGAGTCATCTTCGGTGCTGGTTTCGGTGCCCCATGGAACTACGAGGTGACCGGTATCGGCTATGACCCTGGTCGGCTCGGGGAACAATATGACGAATCGCTCGAGATCATCGAGGCCCTCTGGCAGGGGGAGGAGGTCTCCTTCGAGGGAGAGCACTTCAGTATCGATGCGCTCGAACTACCGATCACACCGGTACAGGAACCACGGATCCCGACCTTCATGGGTTGCTGGTGGCCGAACAAGAAACCCATCCAACGTGCGGCCTCGTATGATGGGCTGATGCCATACGGTCCATCCTTCCATGGCGGTGAGGGGGTCCAGGGTGAGCAACCCACCGGTACTGTCGAGGAGGAGACGCGGGCGATCGTCGAGTATTACCGGGACGAAGCCGACGGTTCTGGGGACATATTGATCCCGATCGATGTCCCGAAAGCCCCCGATAATTACCTCGATATCTGCCGGGAGCTCGACATCACCTGGACGCTCACGACGGGAGCGATCACCAATGAATCGCACGAGCAGAACCTCGAGCGGATCCGAGACGGACCTCCATCATAACGCAGACGCAGTGTCGAGCGGATCACGTTCGTCGGTGAATCAACGCGGTCTCCCCCGCTGTCGATACCTCTCCGCGCGGTCGACGAACGGCCCATTATATGTGATACCTGAACGAACGACGTCGCATGCCCTACAGCTACGAGCCACACTACTTCGAAGACCTGGAGATTGGACAGATCTTCGAGAGTGCCGGACGGACCATCACCGAATCTGACTTCGTCTTTCACTCGATGTTCACCGGTGATTGGACCGAACTGCACACCAATCGTGAGTACTCTGCGGACGGACCATTCGGCGCGCGCATCGCACAGGGGCCGATGACCTTCATCATCGCAACCGGCCTCTTCCAGCGGACCGGTATCGTCGAGCGGACGGTCGTTGCCTTCCTTGGGATGAATTACATGGACATCCCGAATCCGGTCTACATCGGTGATACGATCAGCGGTATCTACGAGTGTGCCACCAAGCGCGAGCTCGAAAGCCGCGACGATGCTGGGTATGTCGAGATTGACGCGACGATGACGAATCAGGATGACGCGGTCGTCTTCCAGGGCGATATGAAGTTCCTGATCAAGCGACGGACATAGCGTCAGCGAAAATCGAACGCGCTTTGAGGAT
>SKSH01000046.1 GCA_007118075.1 Halobacteriales archaeon | reverse complement strand
GTCCTCGATCGCATCAAGGTCAAGACCCTCATCGGTCCCAAGTCCGACCATCCCGATGGCGAGTCCCCAAATGAATTTGAACTTCTCAATGAAGGTCAATCGGCTCCAAAAGCGTTGGATGGTGACCTGGATATCACGGTCAACGAGTGCGATCGGGATCTGGCGAGCCTCGGCCTCCTCGATCGCGGCTCGCATATCGGCACCCGGTGTGATATCGAACCGATCGCCGAGCCTGGCCTGAATGTAGGATAAGAACCAGTACGTTAGCAGCTGTGCTGCCGTCCCCCCTTTGAGCAGGTCCTTCGGGTCGATATCCTCCGGGGTCTCACCCTGGAGCTGTCGATACCGCCCCTCATCAAGTTCGACAGCCACGATATCAGGTTCGTGTTCATCGATGGCATCACGGACCTCTTTGACACTATGATGAGATACGTGGGCAGTGCCCACGATGGTGATCTCCCCCGTCGAGCGCCGCCCAGTCATCGTCATCCCCACTCGGAGATGGTCGACTATAAGTCGGGCGATGCACCGTCCGGTTTCATGTGCTCTCCATTCGCGGGGTGACGTATGACAGAACAGCGTCGGTTACAGGCATCACATACGGAGATGACCGAGATCCTGTTGCCGAACCATGCGAATGAATTCGGTCGTGCCCTCGGTGGGGTCATCCTCCAATGGATGGACATCTGTGGGGCGATTGCATCCATGCGATTCGCAGATGGACCCTGTGTGACCGCCGCGATGGATCATGTTGATTTCATCTCACCCATCGCCGAGGGAGAAATCGTCACCCTCGAGGGATTCGTCTTCGGAACCGGGAGGACCAGCCTCGAAGTCATGGTCGATGTCCACGCAGAGCGGCCTGGTGTAGGAGATGGT
The DNA here is from genome assembly GCA_007118075.1 of Halobacteriales archaeon. Taxonomy (GTDB): domain Archaea; phylum Halobacteriota; class Halobacteria; order Halobacteriales; family SKSH01; genus CAZXER01. Next base: position 4,021 of record SKSH01000046.1, on the reverse strand, counting down.
CGGCGTGAGACAACCACGTCATTCTTCACCTTCGTCGCGATCGACGAAGAGGGGACTCCGCGGGTAGTTCCCGACCTCATCTGCGAGGACGATCATGAACGACGCAAGCGTGATCGCGCGGTGACTCGCCGGAGAGAGCGCAGAACTGCCCTCAGTCGCGACTGAACGAGGCAATTGTACCCGGTAGGATTATGCAACGGGCGTACTGTGTACCGTCAGATGACCCTCGATATCGATCCGCCTGAGCCCCCGACGCTCGTCGTATCCTCGACCGGCGATGACGAGTATCGCAGGCAGGAGATCCAGGAACACCTCGGTGCTGGCGCCTGGGAGGAGGCATTTGAACGGTGGTCACAGGAGACATCGATTCAATCGGACGCCTATCAGATTGCCATCGAACTCGAACTGTTCGATCGATTCGATTTCTTCTGGGATCAGTTTGCCAACCGGGTGGGATATGCTGCACCAGGCATCCCAGATGACTGGGATCGTGCCGAGTATCACGAAGACCTCACCTCGTGGCGGCAGGCCTCATCTATCAATGCCGGGTTGGCAGAACTCGGACAAATCGTCTGTGACATCCTCAAGGATGAGTATCTTGACTGGGAGGAAGAGGATTGGGGGGACGACCTCGATCTCCCCTCATTCGAGTGAGGAGGTTACATTCATCGAGGTCTCGCGGTGAGAAGATAGGTCTCCGGTCTCGATTCCGCACGGAGGATATGAAATCCAGCCCCTTGCAGCTGGGAGACAGCCTCCTCGAGACTGAAGCGTTCCTCGAGTGATGGGCCATCCTCACCAGTTCCATCCCGACGCCAGTCGACTGCCACCAACCGACCGTCAGGTCGCAGGACGCGATGCAGCTCAGCATGGCTTTGAGCGGTGGAATACTCATGGAAAGTCATCGTAGAGAACGCCACATCGACCGTTCCATCAGCGAGGGGGAGGGCATCTGTTCCCGCAACGACCGGTGAGACATCAGGCGGGCGGTCATCTCGGTCCATGAGGTGTTCGGCCATACGGTGCTGGATATCGAGACCGATGGTTGTCTCGGCGTGAGGCGCAACACCGAGGGTGTAGAAACCGGTTCCGGCACCGATATCCAAAACGGTATCCGTCGGTGTAAGGTCAAGCGCGTATACGAGTTCCTCAAGCGAACAAAACCGATACCTCGCCGGATCGTCGAGCTGATCGGCTCGTTCCACAGGGAACGTATGAAATCCCATTGGCTACACTTCGGACGTGGGCTGGAAAAAGATAGCCGGTCATGGCAGCACCGGGAGCACCTCATCTCCGAGACGTTCGATGCAAGTCTGCATCTGGTCGGTGCCGATCCCGGGGTAATACGTCCGGAAGATCACGTGAATATCCTCTCCGAGTAACTCAGCCAGTTCAATGAGCTCATCAGCCACAGCATCAGGCGTCCCGTAGATAGCTGCCGATTGCAACTCCGTTTGACGTTCGGTTGAAAGTCTATCGACCGGCTCACCGGTGGCGTATGAGGCATAACTCCTCGCGAGGTAGAAGTACCCGGGTCGCATCGCCTCCCAAGCCTCATCCGGCGTATCGCCGATGAATCCATGCTTCAAGACATAGAGCTTGAAATCTTCCTCGAGTCCCGCCTCCTCACGGGTCCGTCTGATGTCATCGGCGCGGATCCTGAGCCCATTGGCATCCAATGAGGACGGTGCGATCCAGCCATCGGCGATCGTGGCTGCGCGTCGAACGGCTGGTTTGGCGCTCCCACCCAACAGGATGGGTGGACCGTTATCGGACGGTGGTGGGGTGATCGGGACATCCGCCCCGATCGGATGGAATGTTGGATCATACGATGAATCTCGCCAGGTAGCTTTCGCGAGTTCGACCGCATCGACCGTTCGCTCGACCCGTTCAGATCGATCGATACCGAAGTGCTCGAACTCCTCGTTCCGATACCCGATCGAGAGCCCCAACTGCATCCGACCGTCAGAGATGAGATCGACGGTTGCGGCATCCTCGACGAGTCTCACTGGATCATATAGTGGGGCAAGGGCGACACATGTGCCGAGGTCGATCCTGTCGGTACATGCTGCCAGCGCGCCCAAAGACGGCATCGTTCCCGGAAGATAGCCATCCTCAGCGAAGTGATGTTCAGATACCCAGATGCTTGCCAGTCCGGCATCATCGGCGACCTGCCCGAGGGTCAACATCTCCTCATAGAGGTCGACGTAGCTACGTGGGTCATCCGGACGGCGTTGACAGGTGATTAATCCGGTACCGACGTCCATAGACTGATTGGGTGATGACGACGGTAAAATGGGTCGGAACGCCTTCAGTCGCGATCGACGATGATGTGGTCGTCGGTGATCGATGAGACGGTCCCATCGATCGAGGCGTGTTGATAGTTGCTGATACCCTCACCGGGTTCGGCGATGACCTGCCCGACCTCGACCGAATCACCCTCAGACACGGTCGGAACCGATTTCGCCACGATCCCCTCGAAGTCGGGATTGGTAATCAGTGGGATGTAGACCCGGTCTGGTTCGAGGAATTCAGTTGGTTCTCGTTCGTTGGCGGGGTCTTCCCAATCGTACGCTTCGAGCACGTTGATGCGTTCGTCCTTCCCGAACGTATTCTCCTCGACGATGTCCTCATCGAGGAGGAGGAAGGCGTTACAGGCCTTCGAGGTAGGGTAGGTCTCAAGATCGCCAGCACAGCCGAAACACCAGCCGGGGCCACCATCAGCGACAATCTGCCCATCGGGGATCTGTGCATCCTCTAACCCACCAGCTTCGAGGATGTCAGCCGCCGGGGTTCCCACCGGTACCTCTAGGAACCGATGCTGAGGGACGTTGCCGCCAGCGTGCACCCATTTCGAGGTGACCGGTCGATCTTCGAAGAGCGCACCTTGGATATTATACAGCGTTTCGGTATTCTGGACGATCCACCCGAGATCCATGGGAAGATCACGTCCGATCACCGTGTCTGCGACCATGTTCAAAAGCACGCTCTCCATGCCGAGTTGATAGGTATCGGCGGTGTATGCGTGGACGATCCCCTCATAGTCAGCCGCATCAATTGGAAGCTCGTCTGGCAGGACGACTTCGCCAGGTGCCGCCTCCTCAAGTGGAAGTGCCCACGGATCGCGGTTCTTCTCCTTCGAGCCGACAACAACCGTCTGGAGGAGTTCCTCGAGGAACACCTCAAAGAGCTGTCCGAACACCTCTGCATGCTCCATCCCGAGCCACTTGTCGATGTAGTAGCTGGGCTCACTCTCCTGATGATTGACCATCAAGAAATCGACTTCGTCGATACGCTGCCACTTGGCATAGCTCGGGAACCCCGCACCCCCCGCTCCGGCGATACCGGCGCGCTGGATATCCTCAGCCAGGGTCGAGAGGTCGGCCGTCGCTGCTGTCGCTGAATCGTCACTCATTGCTATGTAGCGAACTAAGCTCATTGCTCCATTAACTGTACCGAAACCCCCTCGTCGAGTTGATGCAGATTGCCTCCGGCGCAAGGGCTTTTCGTGGTCCTCCCCAGTATTCAACTACCAATGAGTGAGGAACGACTCGACGAATGGCAAGATAAGCTCACCGAGGAGGAATTTCACGTCCTTCGAGAGCGCGGGACCGAGCCGAAATTTAGTGGAGAATACCTCGATGTCTGGGACGATGGGACGTACCGATGCCGAGGCTGTGGTGCCGAATTGTTTCCATCGGACACCAAGTTTGAGGCAGGCCATGGTTGGCCGAGCTTCTTCGATGCCGAGGAGGAAAACATCGAGTTCACGACCGATTCGAGACATGGAATGGAGCGAACGGAGGTCATCTGTGCGAACTGTGGAGGCCATCTCGGCCACGTCTTCTCTGACGGCCCAGAGCCGACCGGAAAACGCTTTTGTATCAACTCAGTTGCGTTGGAGTTCGATCCAAAGACAGGGACGGCTCAGTCGGACGATGGATAAGCTGGTGTCCGCCCATGCACCCTCATCATCTGTGGCTCGGTGGGGGTAACTCTCGTCATCGCCGCCCCTAGCGGT
>SKSH01000037.1 GCA_007118075.1 Halobacteriales archaeon | reverse complement strand
AGATGAAGCCCTCATACACCGCCTGTGGGAAGACAATCGCTGCCGCAGTGAGGACTACGACCGCAGCGAGCAACCCCTGCCACCACAAGGTCCAGGGATCGTTGTCAAGATATGCCGATACATTGGCTACCATGATCGATGATGCAAGGGGCCGGATTCGAACCGACGAACCCCTGAGGGAGCGGATCTTGAGTCCGCCGCCGTTGGCCTGGCTTGGCTACCCTTGCGCACGGCGATGCTTGCCTCTGCCCCCGATTAAACATTCCGTAACCCCCTGATAGCCACTATCGATGAGGTTACGTCACGGTGCGGACCGCAGCTCCAAGGAATATCAACGCAAGCGGGAGTATCAACGCCAGGAAAGTCAACTCACCGAGGCTAAACACCCGGTCAAGCTGACCGTACCAGGTGGCATATCCCAGGAAGGTGATCAAGACTACAATCCAGACGAAGAGTGCCGCCACCATCGCCTCCTTGACCGACGCAGCGAAGAGCCCGATCGTGAACCCAGCCAGGATGAAGCCAACCCAGTGGAACAGGGCAAGACTGAGCCCGAAGAGGATACCTACACTGACGAGTGCCAACCGAAGGGAAGCGGTCGATCTGATCAGCGCAATCCGTGTGACCACTCCCACGAGGTGTCCCTCGTTGAGCGTCATGACGATGTCCCCCTGAACTCAAGGCGGCGGGTCTCGGTCGGCGACCAATCGAGTGGTTTGTAGTTGCCCTCGATCCAGGCGGTGAGCTGGTCTGCGTAATGTGGGGAGAGCACTCGGCCGATGTTACCCCCCGCAAGCCGGCCATAGGCCTCCTCACTCCCGAGATCGATCACCTGTTGCCAACCCGGACCGATCGTCGGATCTCGACGGAAGTTCTTGAGTGTGTGCGTCGATCCTGGCATCGGATACCGTGGATAACTGAGAAAGCCAACCTCAAACGGGTGGTCGATTTGGGTTTGTTGAAAGCTTCCAAAATCGTCGTACTCGGCCGCCTCACTTGCCGCCCACTCGAGCGCCTCGGTCACGAGGGCATCCCGGTCTCCAGCCGTCGAGAACCAGTCGTGGTCAGCTGGGAGATTCGCAAGGATCCAATCAGATGGGACATAGCTGTCATCCAATCCGGCTGCTTCTAGCGGGTCAGTGAATGCCAGTGTTCGGAACCGATCGAGCCAGAGTTCGAACACCAGCGGTGCCCATGCATCGGTTCGCATCTGGTAGTCCCAATCATCCAGGGCCTCATGGACGGCATCAAGATCAGCTGTATCGGCCATCTCCGCCAATTCAGGTGACACTGCCTCCGCTAGTGCATCATGGATGTCCTGTTGAAGAGCGATCATCGACTCGATATCGATCGACCCATCGGCCACGGCTGCGTCGAGTCGATCAACCAGTCGCTCCGCGCGATATGGGGTGGCGTGGATCTCTGCGTGATAGTGGAGGGGGTCATCGACGATCCGTTGATTGGCGTTCGAGACCACCGCCGGATCGACCGCATGTGGAAGCTCATCGAGGGGGATGAATCCATCCCACGTCGGGACCGTGTATGGCTCGAACCCATCCCACCGACCCACACCAGCAGAACCATCGAAGAGCTGGTCCCCACGGACAGCCTCTCCATCGGTCCGCCTGATCGGAATCTTCCCGATCAGCTGGTATCTGGTGTTGCCATGGATATCTGCGTAGACGAAGTTCTGTGGTGGGAGGTCCCATTGGTCAACCGCCTCAAGTAGTGAATCGTGGCCGTCGACCCACTGCATGTCCCTGATCGCCGCGATCGTCCGTGTCCCGCCGAACCCGGTCCACTGGATGGCCACCTCAGCATCGTGTCGGTCGATGAATGGTCCGTGGTTCGTGAAACGTCGTTCGATGGTCCGATCATCCCCACCGGCGACGGAGATGGTCGCTTCGTCCGTCTCAAAGGCCAGCCAATCGTCACCGATACGATACGCCTCATCATCGACCTCGAAGGAATAGAAGTCCATCACATCAGCAGGGACGTTCGTGAACCCCCACGCAGCGTGTCGACTTCGCCCGATGACGACGAATGGCGTGCCAGGGAAGGTCACACCTCTCGTCGCGAATGAGGGAGTCTCAAGCGAAACCTCATACCAGATCGGTGGGGCCATCAGTGACAGGTGCGGATCGTTCGCGAGGATCGGACCCCCTGAGGCGGTATGTTCACCGGATACCACCCAACAGTTTGACCCCTGACCCGCGGGCGGTTCGAACGAAGAGAGCCAGTTCACCGCGGCCGGTGGTGGGCTCCAGTTGGGAGAGGATCGATCCATGATTGCATCCCTGCCACCTGGGAGGACCGGGACGTCGTGATCATATCGAGAGGGATAGAGGTCGTCAGCGATCGAGGGGCTAAAGGTCTCAGCTAACGCGGCTCGCCGGAGCGTGCGAAAGCTGCCAGTGAGCTCCCACGCCATCAGCTTCTCGATAAGGAAGGAATCCGTCATCGTCCATGAATCGATATCGTACTCCAACAGTGAGGTCTCGATCGGGGCAGTCAAGTCTGCCTTCGCCGTGTTGATCCCAGCAACGTATGCTTCGAGGATGCTCGCCGTCTCGGTCCTGGAGATAGCCGCTGCATTCGCCTCCGCTGCCCTCTCGAAAGCAAGTCGCCGATGGAATTCGTCTGATTCAACCGTCACCTCCCCGGCGACAGCCGAGAGGGTTCCCCTGAGCTGGCGTCTGAACAGATCTAACTGGAAGAGCCGGTCATACCCTTGGACGTATCCATGGGCGTACTGGAGAGCACGTTCATCATCCGCTTCGATGTGGGGTACACCCTCCTCGTCGTACCGAACGGTTGCATCACCGTACGGCCCATCGATCGTTCCTGAAGGAGCTGGCCCGAGATCCCCCCAGACCCCTCCCGATCCTGGTGCGAGGAGGTCGATATACTCCCTGACCGAGGGGACCGCAAGGACGGCCAACCCACCGGCAATCCCGCCAGCGAGGAGACGACGTCGGGTGAGTGAGAATGGCACAACGTATACCGCTATTGGAGAGGGCTTAAACGCTATCCGATGGGAACGTGGTACCTACACCAGTCTAAAGCGTGAAGCAATCGGGAGAAATGATCATCGGCTCACTCGTAGAGCCAGGACTCATCCAGCCGGTCGTAGCTGGTCAGCTCTGACGCATCGAAGAAGATGTTGATCTCGCGATCATTGGCCCCTGGATCATCATGTGCAGAGGCATGGACCACGTTCCGACCGATGTCGAGAGCGAAGTCCCCTCGCACGGTCCCCGGTGAGGCATCGAGCGGATCAGTCTCACCGATCATCTGTCTGACCTGTCTGACGGCATCCTCGCCCTCCCAAACCATTGGGACCACTGGTCCCGAGGTGATGAACTCGACTAATCCCTCGAAGAACGGTTTATCGGCGTGCTCACCATAATGATCCTCAGCAGTTGGTGTGTCGAGTTGAACCACCTTGGCAGCCACCAACTTGAGACCTCGCGACTCAAGACGGCTGATAACCTCACCAACGAGGCCTCGGTGCACGCCATCGGGTTTGATCATCACAAAGGTTCGTTCGGTCATTCTTCATCCTCCTCAGAATCTTCCTCATCTTCTTCATCAGTTTCCTCTTCGGCGTCTTCCTCTACATCGTCCTCATCTTCTTCATCAGTTTCCTCTTCGGCGTCTTCCTCTACATCGTCCTCATCGTCTTCGTCTGCTTCCTCTTCGACATCTTCCTCTACATCGTCCTCATCGTCTTCGTCTGCTTCCTCTTCGGCGTCTTCCTCTACATCGTCCTCAGCGTCTTCGTCTACTTCCTCTTCGACATCTTCCTCTACATCGTCCTCAGCGTCTTCGTCTACTTCCTCTTCGACATCTTCCTCTACATCGTCCTCAGCGTCTTCATCATCAGCTGCTTCTTCGGAAGAATCTTCATCCTCATCGAGTTCAGTGGAAGCTTCAGCTTCCTCCTCAATGGTCTCTTCCTCCCCTTCTTCGTCGTCAGTTGCATCAGCCACAACAGCTGCTTCGGTCGCAGCGGCAGCTGCCTTCAAATCATGGGCGCGTTTCGTCCAGTTGGTAGCCTCTGGATCGCGACCGTGGTCATAGCTTGCTTCGCACTTCGAAGAGCAGAAATGGTACGTCGAACCGTCGGTCCGGACGTACATCCGTCCGGTCCCTGGCGGAATCTCCTCGCCACAGAAGTCACAATCCCTGACCTGCGGCATCGGTCACTGCCCCCCGATCGAGTCCGCCTCACGCGCCGTCTCGCGCAGTTGGAGGATATCCCCCACGCGGACGGGGCCAAGGCAGTTGCGGGTGATGATCCGCCCTTGATTCTTGCCTTCTCGGATGCGGCATTTCACCTGCATCGCCTCCCCGTGCATCCCGGTCTTGCCGACGATCTCGATGACCTCAGCGGAGGTCGATCCGTCGCCGGATTCCTCAGCACTCATGGATATCTATCACCTGTAATTCAGTTTAGTTCGGCGAACTTCTCGCCGATGCTTTCGATGGCTCCACCAGCCTCGCCGGCGTCGGTGATCGCCGCAGCGGCACTGCCGACCTCAAGCCCGGAGGCACGACCGAGTTGATCCTGCTGGCCGACGAAGACGTACGGGATATCCCGTTCGTTCGCCAGCTCCGGTAGATGCATCACGACCTCCTCGGGTTGAACGTCCTCGGCGATGAGGACGAGCAGTGCACTGCCTCGCTCGATCGCCTTCGTGACTTCATTGGTTCCTTTCTTGATGCGCCCCGTGTCTCGGGCCACTTCGAGGGCCTCGAGGGCGTCATCCGCCAGTTCAGCTGGTACGTCGTATGTTATGTATACTGCCATGGTATTCACCCTCCGCATCCGAGCTCTAACTCCCCCGCCACGAGAGGTCCCTTAGGGCTAGGAGCGTCATCAACCCGATGCGGCGTGT
>SKSH01000190.1 GCA_007118075.1 Halobacteriales archaeon | reverse complement strand
CACCTATCCCGCAGGGTTGCTCGAAATCGTCGTGATCGACGACGGGAGTACCGATGCGACCAATCGTATCGCGGCCTCCTACCGTGACCGAGGCGTCCAGGTGTATCGTCGGCCGAATGGGGGAAAGCACGCCGCGCTCAACCTCGGCCTTCGTTGCAGTAGCGGAGAGATCGTGGTGACCGTAGATGCCGACAGTCACATCGCACCGGAGGCGATCGGAGAGATGGTCGCCCAGCTCCAGTTGGACGATGATGTCGGGTGTGTAGGCGGGACCGTCCGGGTCGCCAACACCGACTCAGCACTGACCAGACTGCAAGCACTCGAGTACGCCTTCGATATCAACACGTCACGGCGAGCCTTCTCTGTACTCGATGTGGTACCAATTATGCCTGGATGCATGAGCGGGTTCAAGCGACGAGCGCTCGAGGATGCCGGCGGCTTCAGCCCGGACACCGTCGCCGAGGACTTCGATGTGACGATCGAACTCCTCAAAAACGGATGGCATACTCGTCACAGCCCGTCGACCGTGTGGACCGTCGCTCCTGAGACCATCGGTGCGCTCCGCGCCCAACGGGTACGGTGGTACCTCGGCGGCATGCAGACGATGTGGAAACATCGTGATGTCTTCGCCTCCCCGGATACTCGCTTTCTCCATGCGTTCTCCCTCCCGCTCAGGATGGTATCGCAGGTATTTGTCCCGCTGGGGAGTGTTGTCATCCTCTTTGCCATCGGTCTCGCGCTCTTATTCGGAGACACCATGTTCGTTGCGACCATGGGTACGTTCTTCCTCGTGCTTACCTGTCTCCTCATGACGCTAGCTATCCGGATCGAGGGTGAATCGCTTTCCTTGGTGGCATATGCGCCACTGATGTTTGTCGGTTACAAGCACTTTCTCGACTACGCGATGGCTGTAGGTGTGTTGCGGTCGACACGCCGACCGATCGAACCCAAGCTTGACTTCGAGTCATTCCTCGAAAATTGGGGATCGCGATGGGAGGTACTCGATTCCGACTCGTCAGCGAAGTGATGCCGATTCATTCTCCAACAGCAACCTGGAGGACGAACCTTCTCATAGAACCGCACTCTTTGAATCAAACCAATCTGTCGGGAGTGAAGGTGCCTGTACGATGTCATTAGGCGGAATACGACCGGACTTCGAATCTGCTACCCATCTCGAACCGCTCCTTGATGGCTTCGTCTGGTATCTTTAACCTACTCGGAGTACTACCTCTCTCGAACGAATTCAGTGAGTGAACTTCGAATTTTACAATGGACGCCCGAGACCTCGCACCGGTGAGACACACGGTTGCTCGATCATAGGTCTACTGTCGCTTTTCGATGCGTCTCTCCGTGGTCTGTCCAACTTACTCTGTATGAATCAATGCGATTTCGAGTAGGTACCCAGGTGATTTCGATTCTATCTTGACCAAACTGTGTGCAGTAGTCGACTCCAACCATCCGCTGGTGCATCCTCCGCTACGATGCGTCTCAACAATGGAATGGGCTGACTGCCAACACACGATTGCTGATCTCATCAATCACCTTGAGACGAGAATATCCATTCGTACTGAAGCGACTACACTGCAAAACTCCGGGATCAATGACCGACTTTGATGTCTCACTGATTGACCGGAACCTCGTCATTGTGATGCGTGCTTGTCACCACCGAATGGCATCCTCGATTCAGGCTCGAAGGTAGATGATAACAGCTCGCTTGACGATCGCAGTCAGGGCAGTGGTCGTCGCTACCGTCATTCGGTGAGTTGGCCCCTGGGGATACCGTCTCCAACCGAGGCCATCGATTCGAATCATTGTGTGCTCGTTCGCTGTCTCGTCAGTCGTGCCACCAATCGGTTTGAATCGGTTGAAGACGTGTCCCAGCGAACATCGCACTCGGTTCCATGTTTGGGCGGATCGAAGAATCCCATCACCAATTATCGTATCGTCGAACGGACCGGTCAACCGGGTTCGCCATTCATCATTAGCTGCCTCAACCGCTTTTGCTACAGCGACCTCAACCGAGGTAGTACTGAGCTCTTCAACGACGCCGCGTTCATTCACACGATAGACGGTGTAAACATGCCTACGGCCATCGTACTCTGAATCTACGACTACACCTTGACACGTTCCAAACGAGTCATGCTGGATCGATAACTGTCCATGTGGATCGACGTTCTGCGGTTCGTTCACCGTGATCGTCCAGCTGTGTAATATGCCACAAAGTTCACGAAGCATCTCGCAGAGAAGATCATGCAGCGTTCCAGTCTGCTGTGCGTAGTTTTTCAGATCAAACCCCGTCGGTGCATGGACCGGCACCGGTGGAGAATCAGCTACAGCAGGTTGAGAAAAAAACCGATTCACTGACGGGAGGAGATGTTCTCGAATTCGACGTTGTGCAGCGATGCGTGAAGCCATGACGAAGTCGTGTTGCCAGACGTGTGTTGCTAATCTCGAGCGATATCAGGACCACCGGTTGGTCTACATAAAGTAAAACAGTCCCTGCAGCCTCGACGAACGAGCTGACGATGGACGTTGCGAGGCCGTTAAAACAGATTACTCGATCGATTCCGGTAGCTACCTACCAGACCGGTTTGGTACCGGGTTGAGGGCTGTGTTGTCGGCTCAACAACTCAGAGAGTGGTTCTGCAGGTTCTTCCTCCGCAAGGTACTCAGTTGGATTCTCGACTGCCTTCGCGGTCGCGACTGCTCGGCCCATCTTGTTCTGAGCCCTGGTGAGGTAGGTCCGAACCGTCGTCGCCTCTAGGTGCAGTTCTTCGGCGATAGCTTCGTACACCTGTTCCTTCGGTGGGGGGAGCAGTTGATCTGGGTGTGCCAGGGATTCATATGCGAGAACTGCCTCTGCCTCGCGGACGGACAAGAACGTCTCGTCGGCAATGATCTCGGCAGTCTTTCGCCATCGAGAGGCCATATATTCTCAACACTACGGATAAAATTAAAGGTTGCCCTTGCGAATATTATAGCAGTTCCGCTAGATGTCCTGTCGTTCTATACACAGCATGGTATGACGAAGAGATGGCAAGACTGCGTGTGCCGTCTCTACCTGCCGATCGATAGCCTCTAACTTGAGGTCGAGCCGGTTCGCGAACGCATTGAGGATGAATCCTGTCGGAGATTGCCTCAGTCGTCGGTATCGCGTGGTCCATCGTCTAAATTGACCGACACTGTTGTTGGTCAGATCTGTTTGGCTGGTGCATTCGAAGATGGATTGATCGATGGTCGCTTCCAGACGGCCAACTCGACGAAGGGCTGGAAATCCCCACGCGTTTGCAAACTCGACCAGCTCATCAGCCATCGGATCAGCCTCATCTGCCACTGTGAGATCGGTGATGACCCCGATGCCACCTGGTTTGAGTACACGAGCGAGTTCAGCGAATACCTGATCAATCCGCTCGATATAGACGAGCGAATCGATGGCAGCGAAGGACTCCATCGAGTCGGGACCAAACGGTAACTCAGTCGCACTTGCGAGGACGTACGAGGGGTGGCTTGCCTTGGCTGAGTGTTTCCTTGCGAGTTTGAGGTTGAACGGGACGATGTCGACGCCGATCCCCTCGACACCGAGTTGATCGACTAGGACCGTGATCGGTCCACCTCGGCCACAGCCGACATCCAGGAGTCGGTCGTCAGGGACGACACCGAGCTCGCGGAGGGCATCGGCCACCTGTGCTACCAGCCGATATTGTGGTTTTCCGATCGCATGCGACTGTCGCTCCTCTGAGTATCCGAGATTGAGGTATGCCTCGGTGTCGAGGAAGGCATCAAATCCACGCCAAATCTCGCCTGCCTCCCCACGGTATGAGAACTGGTCGATGATGGTCTTACGACCCATCGTCAGATGGTGCTGACACCTCCGAGAAGCAGTACCGTTCATCGGTTTCATCGAGCTGTGCACACGAACGAGGTCGCACATATTTGATGTCTCGCCTCGATGCGAGGAAGCTCACATAGCCGTCGTCGACCCGGTCTAGTTTTTCATGGCATAGCCACTTGCGACCCCATCGACTGGCACCAAGATTGCGATACGGACAGAGGAAGATGGTTCGTTCAACTCCATCGACAGTTGGTCGATCTACGATCCGAACACCGACGAGCCGATAGGCCAACCTGAGCCGCTTGACGACCGATTCAACCGAATATGCCCGAGAGAACAGGATGAACGAGAGGACATAACCAACACCCCAAAGGAGGCGCTCGATGATGCGCATGGGTGATCGCAGGACACCGAACTAAATCATTGTTCTGGGCAACCGCTGTGTTTCATCGGTCACGGACCGGCCTACCTTGGAGACGGTGGTCGATAATCAAATCTGATAGTATCGGCGACAGGTATTTCGCTATCTGGCCGTTGAAGACTGCATGGATAACTGGGTCCTCGACCAGGTCGAGCGTTGGCATGACGATGCATTCGACGGTGGTATCGACGGTCTACACCGACTCTCCGAGAATACCTTCTCTGGGGCGCTCATCACGGACGATCTCCAACTCCTCCTCGTGAACGGCCGCGTGGTGGGTATCTCCGGTGGCGATCTCGCTGAGCTCAATGGTAATGGTACGACCTACATGGCACCCGATCCGGGGGTTGCCCTTCTCTTCGCGATGCGTGATGAGAGCGAGGAGATCAACCGTGGATTCACCGATGACACCTCGTTCTTGGAGGTCCATGAATCACTCCTCTCGCGCAACTTCTCCGGATTTCTTCGGCTCTCTGAGTACGTCCTCAGCGGTGACTATTATGTCGTGTACCACGCTGGCAAGGCCTTCCCGGTAGCCTTCGTCGGTGCGAGTGAGCGCCTACACACCGGTGATGATGTACTGGCCCTTGCCGATGACGAGGTGGGCATCTACGAGGTGCACCGCGCACCGGTCACCATCGAACCGGTCCCAGAT
>SKSH01000189.1 GCA_007118075.1 Halobacteriales archaeon | reverse complement strand
TCGACCAGGTCGACCTTGTTCTGTGCGATGACGATGTTCTCGATCCCGATGATGTCGAGCGCCATCAGGTGTTCCTCGGTCTGTGGCTGTGGAACGGTTTCGTTCGCGCTGACGACCAGCACGGCCCCGTCCATCAATGCTGCACCGGAGAGCATCGTCGCCATGAGAGTCTCGTGACCGGGTGCATCCACGAAACTGACCGTCCGAAGCACCTCGGTCTCCACGTCGTGCTCCGGACAGGTATCGGCTACCGTGTAAGCTGACATACCCTCACACTCCGGACATCGACGGAACGTCGTGTCGGCGTACCCGAGGCGGATCGAGATACCTCGTTTCAGCTCCTCCGAGTGTTGGTCCGTCCACTCGCCACTGAGTGCCTGTACGAGGGTCGTCTTCCCGTGATCGACGTGCCCCACCAGGCCAATGTTCACCTCGGGTTGTCTCGTTTTCGACGTCATGGCACCGTGCGAATAAGCTGGTGAGGACTCGCCGTGTCAGCCAGATAAACCTACTGTATTGCCGTAGGAGGGAGTCGTTCATTCACAACGGTGGGACTCACCGGTGTCCGCGATCGGTGGACGATCCCGCCAATCAACCACCAGCGGGGTTCTCGATTCCACTAGTGTTCGGGCGTGAATCGGACTGCAATCATCATAGAGGAAGTTCACGGGTTCACGCGGGGAGAATTGTCACGACAGGGCTATTGGGCTGAGGATACACCGTTATGGCTGTGTGAAGGAGTTTGGTTTCGAGCTTCGACTGTGTGCCCATCTTGAGCAGCGGACAGACTCGATCATCGCTCGTCAGCTCGGTGGCGGTATCACCGAGAGTGGCCGGGTGCTCGATGTCGTGCTCATCGACCAGGGGCCATCGTTCGAGCAGCGAGCCTCGCTGACCGATCGAGCAATTCCAACCGCGGTCCTCGAGGCAGATATTGGGCCCGGTCGGTTCAAAGATTGGAGACGGGAGCTCGGACAAGGGATTGGCGCTCGCCGGGCCATCGAACACGCGATCGACATCGGCTACCTCGAGTTCGACAACACCGCCGGGAGAGAACGGGTTCGATCGGTCGATCGCTATCCAGTTGACTGGTTCGAGCGTATCATCGCCATCGAGAACAAGCCTGACCTCGATAAACCAGGAGACCTGTACGAACAGCTCCAGTTCGATATCTCGTTAGGACTCGTCGACGAAGTGGTGCTCACGACGGCGAGTCATGTGACACGTGCACACCTGAACCGACTTCCAGATGTTGTCGGAATCTGGCGGTTTAACCCTGGTGGGGATGAGATCGAGATAATCCGAACAGCGACCCCACTCCCAATCGAATCCCCTGGGATGGAAACCATCAATCGGCTGCCTGGGCGGACAGAGGTCGAAAACATCGACCCTGAAACCAAGGCAGCTGCACGAATCCGACTGGCCGAGCGCGCATATGGTAAAGGGTGGCGGACGTTCACGTTCCCTGCCTGTGCGAACCTCGACCCAGCGAGCGGTCCCGTCGAAGGGATGCCATACTGTGAACACTTCGACCGGTTCGTCAATCCAGCGGCCGAGTGTGGCCCCAACTGTCCGGATCATCGATCGGGGCCACCGCCAGCGGTAAACCTCGATGCCATCCGAGATAGGCAAAGCCCGTGGCAGGCGGCACCACCGCGTAGGCAATCTCGACAGATGCACCTTGGTGACGGTTGGTGAACCTATCCGCCGAGGCGATGTGCAACCATCGCGAGGGCGACCACACCAGCGGCGAAGACAACTAGCTCGAGGGGGTTGACACCTCGTCCAGCCACCACCATCACAATCAGGTAGACGAAAACGGCGATCAGCAGATATCGGATCGCCCGACTGGTGTCCCCGGCGGTCATCAATCGGTCAGTGGTCGTGACCGGCCAAATCGCCACCGCCGGCAACGATGGCGTCAGGATCAGCCTCGAGGGTGTCCAACTCACGGAGGTTATCGCGCTCGTGGAAGTCCTCAACGGCATTCAAAAGGTCCTCCTGGGTCAGCGTTCGGCGGTCCTCGACCAAGGCGTTGAGAACTGCCTCTCGGAGTACCAACCTGAGATCGCTCCCGGTGAAACCGTTCGTCTCAGCTGCCAGTGCATCCGGGTCGAAGCCTTCGATGTCCATCTCCTCGGTGATCACCCGAAGGATGTCTGCACGCATCGACTCATCCGGCTTAGGGAAGTTCACGATCTCATCAAAGCGCCGCCACGCAGCCGCATCGAGTTGATCAGGGTGGTTCGTCGCCCCGATGAGGAGGACGTCGTGATCGATGAGGCTGATGTCATCAATCGATTTGAGCAGCGTGTTGACCGCCCGTTTGAGCGCGGCATGTTCGTCGCTGCGCCGGGTCTTGGCAACGAAATCGAACTCATCGATGAAGAGGATGCACGGTGAGAGGCGTTTGGCAACCTCGAACGTCTTATCGACGTTCTTGGCTGTCTCCCCGAGGTACTGACTCGTGATCATCGATAAGCGAACCTCGACGACCGGGAGATCGAGGTCTTGGGCGATCGCACGCGCGACGGACGTCTTGCCGGTCCCAGGTGGTCCGACGAACAGGAGCTTGCCGATCTCATGCAGGCCGATCGAGGCCAGGTAGTTGCGGTGCTCGATCGCCGTGGCGATCTTGCTGATCTCCTCCTCCTGATCTGCGGTCAAGACGAGGTCATCCATGGTGATCCTGACCTCCTCAGGGGCATGGACCTTGACGAGATCGAGCATCTCCTCGTCGTCCTCGTCGAAGTATTCGGCGAGCAACGTATCGATCCAGACCCGATCCGCCTGAATCGGCCGGTTCGATTCACGAGCTGACTCGTAATCGAGCTCGAAGGGGGCCTCATCCTCGAATACGTAGGCCAACGTCGGATTCGAACGCACGAGGTCAGGATCGACCCGTGCGAGGAACCATTCGGTCGCCATCTCAGAGTCAGTGATCGTGATCGACTGTGTGAAACTATCCCGATCAGTGAACATCAGCTCCTGCACGGCTTCCCATGGTTCAGCCACCCCTGCTGCCGCCTCGATAACCGATTCGGTGGCAGGTAGTGGTCGCTCGATCCCATCATCAGACCAGAAGATCGTCCGGAACCGAGGGGGCAGATCGTTCTCATCGAGTTCGCGGTGATCGTTGAAGCTCCGTATCGTCAGCAAACATTCGATCACCGCCACCGCGTCATCACTCATAACATGAATCCTATCGGTTACGGCGGCTTAAGCCATTCGTCATAAAAACGTGGCTCGTAAGTCCCTTGGCAACCATTTTCCACCTATGAGTGCCGAAACCACTCCAGTGATCACCCATGCGGTCCGGACGGCACAGGGGAAGCAAGACGGCGTCTTCGCCGACATCAGGCCCGAGGACCTGAGCATCCCACTCATCAATGAGATTCTCGATCGAGCGGGGCTTTCCGGCGATGATATCGATGACCTGATGTGGGGCTGTGCGCAGCAACGCCTCGAACAAGATAACAATATGGCGCGGGTTATCGCGCTGCTATCGGAGCTGGGTGAATCTGTCCCCGCTACCACCATCAACCGTTGGTGTGCATCGTCGATGCAGACGATCATGAGTGCGAGCGATGCCATCCGTGCCGGACAGCGATCGGCCGTGATGGTCGGTGGTGTTGAGCATATGACTCGTGTCGAGATGGGTGGCGGACATGGGCACATCCATCCGGATCTCGATGCCAAGTACAACGTCGCGACGCTTGGGATGGGGATGACCGCTGAAGAGGTCGCCGAGCGTTACGAGGTATCACGTGAAGCACAGGATGAGTGGGCGCTCCAGAGTCATCAACGGGCGCACGCGGCAACCGAGGACGGTCGCTTCGCCGAGGAGATCGTCCCGATCGAGACGGAGGATGGCACCGTCACGGAGGATGAGGGTATCCGACCAGACACCTCGATGGAGGCGTTGGCGGGACTGCCGAGCGTCTTCGTCGGCGATGGGACCGTTACCCCTGGCAACGCATCACAGATTAGCGATGGTGCAGCCGCGCTCTTGGTCACCAGTGAGGCGTTCGCCGATGAACACGGTCTCACCGTCCTCGCAACGGTGGGAGATAACAACGTGGCTGGTGTCGATCCACAGGTGATGGGTATCGGGCCCGTGCCAGCGACGGAGGGACTGCTTGAGCGCAACGGTCGGTCGATCGACGAGTACGACCTCATCGAGATCAACGAGGCGTTCGCCAGTCAGACGGTCTACTCGAAGGATGAACTCGGCATCGATGAGGAGAAGCTCAACGTCAACGGTGGTGCGATCGCAATCGGTCACCCGCTTGGTGCCAGTGGTGCCAGGCTGCCGGTCACCCTTATCCATGAGCTTGGTCGACGAGGTGGTGGCCTTGGGTTGACGACACTATGTGTTGGATTCGGTCAGGGTGCGGCGGTCGAGTTCGACGTGACAGCGAAGTGAATCAGCCGTTCGGGGTAACCTGTCGTCCGATCTTGAGAGGCGCGTCCGAGTCGCCTGGTAGTCCGACAGTCGAAGGATCGGCACCACCTGATCAGGCGTCAGCGTATAGATCAGCTACCTGGTCGGCATAGCGGTCGAGGATGTTACGACGCTTCTTCTTCAACGAGGGGGTCAGCAAGTCGTTCTCCTCGGTGAACTCCTCTGCGACGAGTCGGAAATCCTTGATGTGTTCGTAGCGTTCGAGGTCGGCGTTGACTGTGGCGACCTCTTCGGCGATGGCCTCCCTGAGTATCTCGAGGTCACAGACCGCTACGGGATCGTCAGGGAGATCGATGCCGGTCTCGTCTGCCCACTCATCGAGGTCCTCGAAGCTCGGGACCAGCAATGCGGTGATGAACGGTTGGTCGTCTCCGATGACCATGCACTGTTGAATGAGTCGACTGGTGGCGAATGCATCCTCGATCGGGACCGGGGCGACGTTCTTCCCCGTCGATAAGACGATGATCTCCTTGAGCCGTTCTCGGAATACGAAGAAGCCATCGGG
>SKSH01000034.1 GCA_007118075.1 Halobacteriales archaeon | reverse complement strand
TGCCGAGCTTATCGAACGTATCCTTGATGTCCTCAGGTAGTTCCTCCCAGTCGTCGACACCTGCGCGGACATCCACGTCGGGGCGGATGTACGGGACGATCTCATTGATGTCCAGCTCGGAGAGATCTGGCACACCCGGCCAGTCATCCGGCATCGGCAGCTCATGGAAGAGCTCCAGTGCACGCAGCCGACGATTCAGCATCCACTCGGGTTCTTCTTTGTCCTCGCTGATGAGGCGGATCGTCTCCTCGTTCAGCCCCTTTTCGGCGACCAATGCCGCCTTTTGCTCCTTGTGGAAGGAGAACCGTTCCTCGGTGTCCGTGTGTTTCAGGTGTTCTTCTGAACTCATGGTGTTAGGCTGCCTCCACGGCCTCGCGGACCCAGTCGTATCCCTCATCCTCGAGCTGCTCGGCGAGCTCTGGACCGCCGCTTTCGACGATCCGGCCATCGAGCATCACGTGGACATGGTCGGGCTTGACGTAGTCCAGGATCCGTTGGTAGTGGGTGATCTGCAGGATGCCGGTGCCTCCCTCATCACGGAGTGCGTTGATCCCGTCAGCGACATCTTGCAACCGGTCGATGTCCAAGCCGGAGTCGATCTCATCGAGCACGGCGATCTCTGGCTCGAGCACCGCTGCTTGGAGCACCTCGTTTTGCTTCTTCTCACCGCCGGAGAAGCCAGCGTTGAGGTATCGCTGGGCGAATCGCTGGTCCATGTCGAGCAGCTCCATCTTCTCGACGAGTCGCTCTTGGAACTCCTGGACGCTCACCATCCCGTCGTCGGCCGGCCCCTCCATCGGACTGGTCTCATAGCCGACATCCTCATCCTCGTCGTCGGCGTCGTCACCCTCGAAGAGCTCTTCGCGTTCTTCGAGCTTGGCGTTGAGCGCTTGGCGGAGGAAGTTCACCATCGTCACACCCTCGATCTCGGCTGGGTACTGAAAGCCGAGGAAGATGCCCAATGCGGCTCGTTCGTTCGGTTCGAGTGAGAGCAGGTCCCATTCGCGCATGTCCTCGGGGATCTCGGCGTCGAACTCGTCACCGTCGAAGACGAGCGTCACTCTCCCGCCGGTGACCTTGTACGCAGGGTGCCCAGCGATGATCTTCGCGAGGGTCGACTTACCGCTCCCATTTGGTCCCATCAGGGCGTGGATCTCACCTGAGGATACCTCGAGATCGACGCCTCTGAGGATTTTCTCCGTCTCGTCTGCAGCGACCTCCGCACGGAGGTCTTCGATATACAATGTTGCCATGGATTTACTCGGTTGGAGAATGGGTCGAATGACCCATAATGCTTTCGTATCGGCTACCTTCGCTTTCGGTTTCAACAAAAATATTTTCCATAAACGTTAATTCATGACATCGAACCTACTGGCTGCCTCACCCATCAAGCTCGAAGGGTTCCGGCTCGTGTTCACCACAGCCGATGGTAGCGACGAGGTGGGAGTACCGTGGTCGGTCCACTGGCATATCGATCGTTTCGGGGGTGACCGTCTCACGTACCTCGATGAGCGAGATCGAGGTGAGTTCGGCAGATGCACCCTCACAATGATGGTTCAGATATGCCGCTGCAACCCCGTGAAAGCGATCGGTCTGGGTGAGCCGTGTCATGAAGAAGCGATCGCGGTAGGTGTCGTGCTGGCGGTGTAGGCGGTCGAACGGCCGCTCGAGGGTCACCGTCTCACCGGTGCGCAGGTCGATCCACGACCCATCGACCGTCTGTGCAGCGAGGACGTAGTACCGATCGGTCGACCTCGGTTCCGGAGCGAAGATGTTCCAACTCGGTTGTTCGATGCCGATGCGCTGGTGGACATCGTAGATGGCAGCAGCGACCGGCTGATCATCGATGGCCCGTTCAAGTCGGTCGTGGGCATCATCGCCTGGGTCGAGGAGCATCCCCGCCTGTGGGACGAGCAACGCCCCGAGTAAGACGAGCGATAACACCACCGACCACAACACGAACGATCCGACCAGGGCCATCGTCCGGTGGAGGGACGGTCGGTTGAATGTTGGGTATGGACATAGTTCCGCGATCGAGGTCCCGAACTCCCTGAGCCGTTGGTACATCGCCACGAACCCCAATCGGTCTGTGAGCCACCCGATATCGGCCCACATCGAGGGTTGGATGAATGCCAACAAGCCCAACACGCCGACGTACGGGAACGCGCCGATGCGGACTGTGACCGCGAAGGCGAGGTGTCCAGCGCCAATGAGCAGGATGAGGACCAGTCGACGCCGACCGGTCGTCACCAGCAACAATGGCGAGAGCAACAACAGGATGAACCAGGCGAATCCACCGGCAGCGACCAGTTCTGGTACCGACCGAAGGCTATCGCCAAGCAAGTAGGTCGTATCGTCTAGACCGAACACCAAGACGGCCGCCTCGCCGCTACGCCACGTCTCCCCACTCGTCTTGAGCAGGCCGTTGACGAGGTACATGAACACCATCTGTGCGAGTATCATCGCACTCGCCAGCCCGGCGACGGACCGTCTCGGCCACCGTCGACGATACACCGCATCGATCGACCACCGCTCACCGAGCGGCAGGAAGATCGCCCAGAACAACAGCAATCGGAACAGCCAGTCGGCGTAGCTGATCACCAGGGGGTTGCGGATATCGAGCGAGGCGACGAAGACGAACGCGAGGATCGTCATCATCCGGGTGCGATACCCGACGAGGAGCAAGATCCCGACCAGCAGATGCAGGGCGAACAAGATCGCCACCCCGGCCGGATCGTCGGTCAGCCAGAACAGCGAGAACGCTCCATCGTGGCCAACTGACCGGGCCAACTCGGCCGGGACGAATCCCGCTCCGGTGTAGTGGTCGGTGAACCGACGTGCCCGTAATAGCACGTCTGCGATGAGCAACAAACCGGCGAGGATCCGAAACGCTGCAAGTGACCGCGTATCGATTGTGATCCTCGTGGTGATCGCCTTCGTGGCAGTCGAGACCGGTGCTCGATGTTCACGGAACATCAATCAGCGAAGACCTCCCGCTCGTTGGCCATGGCCGATCAGAACTGTCCGAGCCCGGTCTGGGTCTGCCCTGCCTTGACCTCATCCCAGGAGAGATCGAGTGCCTCGAGGATGCGCGAGATCGGTCCCTTGAGCGTCTTATCAAGCATCTTCTCGTAATCGACTCTGAATGCATCTGGCACCTGATCGGCGTACTCGAAGCAGATCACGTCGGGATCCTTCTTGAACGCCTCATAGAGCGGGATCTCTCGGAGTTCGTCACCGCGTTCGCTATCGAGGTCAGCGAAGTATTCGGGGTGAACCTTCTCGAGGTAGAGCCGCTTCGGTTTGGAGCCTCGGTCAAAGTTGGTACCCAACAGTAGATTGGCGTACTTCGCACCGCGCACGTGGGCGGTGTCGGTCTCGTAGTTGTCAAGGCGCTTGCCGATCCCCCCGGGGATGGCGATCTCTTCGAGTGAGAACTCGCCGGCTTCGAAGCGGGTGATAATGTCATGGAGGTACTCCTTGACGCTCTCGACGTCGCCCTCACGGACGATCCGCTCGAGCACCTCGTGTTGGACCTCCTTCGTGATCTGGGCGATATCGGAGCGTTGGTACTCGAAGCCGGTGATGTCGATGTCGTCGACCTCCTTTCCCTCCTTATACACAATGTGGCCTGCGTATCGTTTCTTCTTACCAGCCTGGAAGAAGCGGCGATAGAGCTTCTCGAACTCGATCTGGAAGTAGTGTTCGCTTGCGTCAAGCTCTTTCTCGGCAAACGCTTGGTAGGATTCATTGATCGTGCGTTCTAACGCACGACCGTTCTCGACCATCTCATCCAGATTGACTCCAGACTCAACTTCTATCAGGCAGCTGTCGGTATCACCATATATTACTTCTTTGTCAAGTTGTGCAACAACGTCTGCTGTGTAGGCGATTACTTCCCTTCCGGTCGCCGTGACGGCCGCGCCCATGTCCTTATCGTAGAGTCTAAACCGAGCCCAACCCAACACCCCGTACAGTGAATTTGTCAAAACCTTAACACTCTGTTGCTGGCGATTGAAACGATCGAATTCGTCGGAATTGGGACTATGTTGGTCGCGTAATTGTTTCCTCGATTCACGTTCTTGTAACAGTTCTTCAACCATTGAACGGATGATTCCATCTGGTTCCCGTCTGAAGTGGATTCCATTCGGTGCCCGGTACGTTTCACCATCGTACGAAGTTGGGTCGACTTTGGTCTCTGGTGATGCGTTGATGGTCCGCATACAGTTTGGATAGAGCGCGGCCAAATCGAATACTCCGACATTCTCTCGTATCCCACTGATCGGGTCGAACACGGCACCTCCCTCATATGCTTCGCCTTGCTGTCGTCCCCTCGACGGTAATACGAAATCGCCGTACACCTTGTGCAGGATGTACATGTCGACCGTATCCCCCGGCGTCGGTGCATCCTCGAGCTGACAGCCCACCAGCGAGCGGACCTCGTTCCAGAAGGCGATGATCTCTTGCTTTCGGTCGAGCTCGACACAGAGTTCGACGTCACGGACATTGTACTCGAGCAACCGTTCGGGGTCCTCCTCCCAGAGGTCACCGATCGACCCCGGATATCGCTCCTTGCCGATACCGAGTTCGTGTTCGGCGACGGCATCGAGCCGGTACGAATCGAGCTCGGTGAACTGCGTTCGCCGATACGCATAGAGCAGGTCGAAGACGACCCGGCCCTTGATATCCGGTGCCCCGAAGTTCGACCGCCAGACCTCATCGACACGCGAGAGTCGTTCGATGGAGAGATCACGTTCGGAGCCTCCATCCAGACGGTCGAGGCGGTCGAGTAGGTACGGGGCGTCAAAATCATCGACGTTCCACCCAGATATGTAATCTATTTGATTTGACTCGACGTAGGCGAGGAAATCATCCAACATGGCATCCTCCTCCTCGAACGATCGCAACTCG
This sequence comes from Halobacteriales archaeon, assembly GCA_007118075.1. Taxonomy (GTDB): domain Archaea; phylum Halobacteriota; class Halobacteria; order Halobacteriales; family SKSH01; genus CAZXER01. The sequence continues at coordinate 63 of SKSH01000034.1, read as the reverse complement.
ACGGTGGTGTCCTCGAGGATCGGCTCGAAGCCGTCGAGTTCGTCTGGTATCGCCCCATCCCCG
>SKSH01000211.1 GCA_007118075.1 Halobacteriales archaeon | reverse complement strand
TCGAGACCGGTCGTGCCGATGGGGTCGCCACGAGGCCTGGGGCCGGTCACGAGACGCTCGAACGGCTCGCACGCTGGAGAGATGATGACGACCTCATCATCCTACCGAGTCACGATCCCAGCGGGCCACGGCGATTGTCAAAAGCGTAGTCAAAAGTGCTAAGCGCGCTGCGGCATGCCTGCCTAACATGGGGGAGTACACGGCGACGGTGACGGTGCGCCTCAAGGGTGGCGTCCTCGATCCCGAGGCAGCGACGACGCAACGAGCACTCGAACGGCTTGGGTTCGAGCTCGAAACGCTCCGATCGGCAAACATCTACGAGATCGATCTCTCGGCTTCAGACGAGGATGAGGCGCTCGAGCGAGCAGAGGAGATGGCGCTCAGATTACTCGCCAACCCGACCATCCACGACTTCGACGTGGAGGTCACCGAGTGATGACGGTCACTGTCCTCCAATTCGGGGGGAGCAACTGTGATCGAGACACGGTAGCGGCTCTCGAGCACCTCGGTGCCAATGCCGAACTCATCTGGTACAAGGACGATATCCCGGCGGAGACCTCCGGTATCATCGTCCCTGGTGGATTTTCATACGGTGACTACCTGCGGGCGGGGTCGATGGCTGCTCAAGAACCGATCATGGAGCAGGTGCGCGAGTTCGCAGAGGCCGGTGAACCCGTCCTTGGCATCTGCAACGGAGCGCAGATCCTCGCCGAGGCCGGCTTGGTACCAGGAGCATTCACCGTCAACGAATCCGCTCGATTCCAGTGTGAGCGGATCTATGTCAGGGTCGAGACGACCGATTCGCCATTCACCGCGGGATTCGAACGTGGTGATGTGTTGGAGCTTCCCATTGCCCACGGTGAGGGCCGATACGAGGCAGAAGCGTCATTGCTCGAGCGTCTCGATGACGAGGACCGAGTCCTATTCCGATACTGCACAGCTGCGGGCGATGTCACCGATGATGCGAACCCGAACGGCTCACGGCTGAATATCGCAGGAGTGCTCGGTCCTGATCGGAACGTCGGAGTCTTGATGCCACACCCAGAACGGGCGACCCTCCCAGATCTGGGACTCACCGATGGTGAAGGCGTCCTCGAAGACGCCTTCGTAACTGGATAAATTGATCGAGCGGTTGGTGCACGAGACCGTCTTTTGACAGGTTCTGCGGCACTCAAGCCGGAGGACAGATTCAATCAACGAGTGGCTGATTGTATCCGGTCTCCTTGTGACGGACCATCGTCCACGTGTCGAGACAGTCACATTCCAGTCGATCGAAGATCGCTGGCTCTTGGTCGAGATTGAACGCTTTGATCGCCTCGTATACTCGATTGTCACACTCTCCACAATTGTGTGGACCACGATCACTTCCGTGACCGACAGGATCAGAAACCACGATCGCATCCGCGTTCGCGGTCATCTCGAGGATCTCAACGACCGACCACAACCATGGCGGTCGGTATCCTCCCCGATAGAACAGCTCATCGACCATCGTGTATCGTTGCACGTTACACGGGTTCATCGACACGGTGTGACACCCTGGTACGTCGGCACAACGATGGATCGATTCGATCATGTCCTGGATGGCCTCCTCCTCGGTGAGGAAGGGCGGTTTCAACAGGAGATACGCCTTGACCCCGGCGCCCACGTCAGCCGCGGTCGAACAGGCCGCCTCGAAGTCGATGAAGTCGAAGTACTTGTTCACACAATCATGGCGGATACGATCGCTCGCCGTCTCAAGGCCGATCGCCACATCGACTGCGAGCCCGGCATCGAGGAACGGTTCGAGTCGATCTGCCAGCACGAAGTCTGGAAGTGATTCCACCACGATGCGGGTCCGATCGGAGAACGTCTCCGCGATGAGCTCCCTCGTCTCAGGACCCACCTCGCGTTCATCGAGGAACGATCCAGAGGTATAGATCTTGATCAATTCCGCGGGTGAATCAGCCTGAGATCGCTCGTGTTCTACGCAGTATTCCACCTGTGCGGCTAGCTGCTCAGTCGTGACCGAGCCGTCTTCGACCGATTCGGCGACGTAACCGCACATCGTACATCCTCCGGCGCGAGCCCAGCGACATCCACCGGTGTTGAGGATGATCGTCAAACTCTGTTGAATCCCATCCGGAGTGTGATCCTCATCAAGCCACACCCTGGTCGGCTCGGATGGGTCGTATGTATCGTCGCGCTTGCCTCTGAGCTCACGCATGACCAGGTTGTGCGCATCCATGCCCCGGCCACGTTCGTAGACCTCGGGCGACGGCTGACTCATCGGACGGTCCTAATGGGTGCTGGCGTTAATGAGTGTCGGCCGGCTCCTCGAGAAAGAGCCCCAAGGAGGCGAGGTTGTCGAGGCTGATCGATGGCCCTCCCTCGTCATTCCTAACGTGGACAGCCTCGAATCCTGCATCCTGAGCACCGGCGATATCCTCCTCGTAACTATCGCCAACGAAGACATGATGCGTCGCCGGAAGTCGTTCTCGGGCCAAATCGAAGATCTCGACTGAGGGCTTTCTGACACTAACCTCATTCGAGATCAGGACCGCATCGACGAGGCTATCGAAGCCATGTTTGGCGATCTTGGCACGTTGTTGCGTTCCATCACCGTTCGTGAGGATCCCGACCGGACCGAGTTGTCCGACCGCAGCGAGGATCACCGAGGCGCCTGTGGCCTGTTTCGTTGCGCTGAGTTCGCGCTCTCTGAAGGCGGCTGCAGTTGCGTCAGGATCGACCGAGATCGCGTGGGCTTCGACGATCGCGTCGAAGGCACTGACATACGGTGTGTCGTCGAATCCCTCAAGCGCGTGGAACATCGCCCGACGGAACGTCTCATGGACCACGGTCGGCTGTTCGATGCCCAGGCATTCCTCGAGCATCGTCTCGAAGCTCTTGTCGAACCCGATGAGGGTTCCATCGAGATCGAACCAGTAGGCGGTCGTCATCGTCGTTCCCTCACGTGACGGACATCGACGGCGATGCCGCGAGAGCTCTCGACCATCTCTTGGCCGGACATGGTTGCTCTCCCGACTCCGAATGCCGTCGGGCCATCTACGATAACCTCATCACCAACTCGGATGTCATCGCTCGCCTCGACGACGCCTGGAGCGAGGACGCTCCCATGGGGCACGAACGCCTCGATGCTCACCCGTCGCACTGGGATCGCCGTGGTCAACCACCGCTCTGCGCCGGCGAGGGTCAGTGCAAGCTGGCCATACTGCTGGACCAAGGTGGCGAGTTGTTCACCATCCTCGTCGACCCGTAATCGGGGATAGCGACCACTGATACTCGGCGTCTCAAAGAGCGCATCACCCGCTCCCTCACCGAATTGAACGTCAGCGATACCCCTGATGATAGCATCGAGACGTCGTTCAAGCGGATATCGCATCGTACCCTCAAGCGCTTCGCGGAGGGCAGAAAGTGCTGCTTCATCGCGAGGATGTCCATCGACCGTGAACGTCATGGGTGGACCATCGATCTCCTCGACCGCTTGTTCGATGACAGCACGATATCCCTCTGCCGGCACATGTGCGATGATCCGTGGATACTCCGCACGATCGAGATAGCTTGCGAGGATATCGGCGATCTGTGTTCGTTCGTTCGCACTCCATCGACCGGTCACCGCGACCTCGTAATGCTGTGCCGGGTAGACGAGTTCGAGCTCGTCAGGGACGACCCCGAGGGGGCTCGTCAATGAGACGATATGTGCCCGGTAATCGATCGCTTCCCGGAAATCCCGATGGCTTGGGGAGTCGCTGTACGGCTTCGTTCGAGAACATGGAAGCAAGACGAGGGGGCGGTCATCAAGACGAGGGATGAAGCGTTGGGTGACCCGTTCGGCAAACCGGAGCACCTCGACGCGTCGTAGTGCATCATCGGTGGTGAAATCGAGTCGGCCCTGACGGACGACAGGAGTCCTCGGTTCGAGGTATCCCCACTCGGCATCGAGGATCCGAAGGCCGGCAGTCAACCAAGGGATATGTCGTACCTGTCCCTCGAGATACTCTCGAAGCCGTCCGGCTCGAATCCGGTCTCGAAGATGGGCGATCGCGGCCTCGAGGGTCGCGACGTTGTGTGAGGCAATCGACGCTCGATCGAGCTCGTTGGGGTCCTGACCGACACAGACTTCGCACGCACACGGGAGCTCGGTGAGCTGATCGATAGGAGATGCACCATCGGACAGGAGATAGCGTCCCTCCATCCCAGCGACCTCGGCTGCGACACGGTCGACGAGGTCGATCCCCGCATACACCATGAGTGGGAGGGTGGCTGGTGTCGCGACCCCTGGAGCGTACAGGGCCGTATCAGATGGGATCGCCATGCGAGTACTCGTGATCGCCCCGATGAACCGTCTGGCATCCCCCATGAGTCCATTGAGTCCGCTCAGAACGTATGCATCGGCGCCAACATTGGCTGCCATCTCAGGAGAGACCACGACGGCGGTCGGGCCTTGCACAGCAGGGGACTCTGGGGTGAACGCCTCCTGAACCACCGCCCTGGTTCCGGTCGGCATCCCTCGATGAGGGAGGATAGTGAGTCGATCAGCAGCGGTGGCCGGTACCTCCCGATCGGCTGACCACAATGATCCACCATCATGGACGACATCATCGACGGCCGCTGGGGTGTTGAGTGATGGCTCGATGCGGAGTTCACCGAGGCGCCCAGGACCATCCCGGCCGAGCACCTCGAACCAGTCAGTCATTAGCCGAGATTGTGTGGCGTGATGGGTGAATATACCGGTTACTCCTCGGCATATGGATCTCCGTGCTCGACGGTACGAACGGTCTCGGGGAGGCGCTCGAGCGCGCTGGTGGGCCATCCATCGACGGTGACAGTGATCTCTGCAGTGGGCGAACCGTCGGCCAATGCTGCCACCCCCTCAGCAGCGGCCTCATAGGCACAGGAATCGAAGCGATCGGGTACCTCAGCGGTGAGTGGATACGTGTGTTCGAGCCCTGGCGGAATGGGGCCAAACGGCGGTCTGAGCTCCATTTGAATCACGTCGTCGGTCGCCGTAGTGCCATCACCGATGACCACCTGACCAGTCGCCCCCCAGCCGCTTAGTCGATCGTGGTAACGATGGACTTCCGGACGATGGGCACACTCGCTTGAGAGGTAGAGGAAGGTATCCTTGATGACCGGATCGCTCATTTCGAGGTACTCCCAATCATCGAGGAGTCGCCGATAGGCATCGAGCATCGCCGGGTGCGCCCGTGCCCGACGGTCCACCAATTCAAGAAGGTTACCCGACCGGATGGCAGCTCGAACACGCCGGATCTCTTCGAAGGAAACATGGAGGTTGTGTCGGGAGAGCAAACGTTCACGGTCGATCTCGTCAGCTGCCTCGAGCGAGTCGGGGGTATGTTCTGTACACACCGGACAGGCACAGGGAAACTCACTGAGTGCATCGAGACGGCGAGTCCCGTTGACGGTGAGATAGCGATCATCCCGTGCATAGAGTGCGTAGGCCGCAGAATCGAAGAGATCGCAACCGAGCGCTGCTGCCAGTGCGAACATCATCGGGTGTCCAGCACCAAAGAGATGGACAGGTGCCGCTGGATTCAGCCCCTGCTTGGCGGCGATGACGACCTCGACGAGTGCTGCGAAGCGGTAGTCAGTCATCAGCGGGACCACCGCACCGATCGGGAAGAGGTAAGCACCTGATTCGCGCACCGCACGGCCTGCCGATTCTCGAAGCGACGGATGCGACCCGCCTTGAACGGGGGCAGAGAGCAATCGGTCATCGTCGACGATGGCGGAAGCGGCATCGATGCGCGCTAGGGTCGTCTCAAGGTCGGCTGCTGCTCGATCGTAGGAGGCACCCGGCGGTGTCGGGACATCGATCGGGGTACAAATATCGGAGTTGATGTCGATTTGGAACGAGACGATCTCCTCGTTATCGACGTCGATAGCACCGTACTCTGCCAGCTGGAAGGACCCCGAATCGGTCATGATCGGGCAATCGACACCGAGCAAGCCATGTACGCCCTCTTTGAGGGCTCGTTCACGAAGATCATCGTGGCGAAAGATGACGTACGCGTTGGTGATGAGCCCGTCCGGATCGAATTCATCGACGATCGCGGTTGCGGGAAGCGTGTCGATGTTCGGGTTGATCACCGGCAAAAGCGTTGGCGTGGTGAGGGGATCGTCGTGACCAGGGAGTGTGAGCTCACCAACTCGGCCTGCTGCGTCAGCGTGATGTTGTTCGAAGCATCCCATGGACTCAACCAATCACGTCTATATCGCCGGTCGAAGGTGCTGAGTCAGCACAATGATCGAGCAAGACAGCGGTGATGGTACGCTCATCACGGACCGCCCCACTGGTCACCTGTTCGAGCAACGAATCGTACGATATGGTGCGAACCCGGATCGATTCATCCTGGTCACGGTCGGTCTCAGCAGCCGGTTCACAGTCAGTCGCCTTGAAATAGTGACGCTCGCTATTCAGCAGGCCATTGGCCGGTTCAGCCACCGCCAACGGTTCGAGGGTACCGGCGTGGTATCCCGCCTCTTCGTACAGTTCTCTGACAGCAGTTGCGGCGAGGTCGCCATCCTCGTCTTCGGCTGAGCCGCCAGGAAGTCCGAGTGCCACCCGATTGACCGCATGTCGATACTCCTCAAGGACTACCACCTGCCCGTCGATAGTGATCGGGAGGATCACTGCACTCGGTGGTTCGGTGACGAAGTCAAACCTGGTAGTCCGTCCATCCGGAAGACGCACCCGATCGGTGAACACCTCGAACGCTTCGCAAGCGAAGGCACGATCTCGAGAGAGGGTCTCCCACGTGAGTGAATGATCGTCCATTTGCGCTTCGCTACGACCAGCCACAACAAAGGTCCGCTGGTGACGGAGGCTATCCGCTAGCCGGCGAGCCACCCTGTACGAATCGACTCCCGGTACCAAAACCGAGGCGTTCCTTGGCGAACTTCACCAGCTGTGGAAGATCCTCCGCATGCAGCAGCTTCATGATCGCCCGCTTGTTCCCCGCATTCGCCTTCGCGAGTGTATCATCCGGCAGCCGGTTCAGATCCGCCATGAGCCGATCGAATCGATCGTTATCCGCGAGATAGAGGAGTTCGGCGAGCATCAACCGGTTCTCCATGTTCGGTGCCACCCGTTGGTGCCAGAGCTGGTCATAGAGGGCGAGCTTCGATGCAGAGGTATCGACGATTCCGGTCAGTGCTTGATCAGCCGCAATCGCCGCTGCTCGTCCAGATTCCATACAATTGTGGATTCCCTCCCCCCAGACCGGATCGATCGATGGGACGGTGTCGCCGATCGCCATGAACGAATCGGTGCTCATCCGTCCGGGATGCTGGATGTGTGCCGAGCCACGATGGGCATGTTTTCCTTCGATGATGGATGCATCGACCAACCGTGGATCGCGTCCAAGCCAGCGTTCGAGGTAATCATCGATGCTGAAGCCATCCTCGGCGAACTCGAGATGACGGTTGTTCTGGATATAGCAAAGACCAACCTTGGCGGTATCAGCCCCGGTGTGGAAGATCCACGCATAGCCACCGGGTGCCAGGTCATGATCCAACCTGAGCATCATCGCATCGGCAACATCTGGCATATCTGGATGTGAGACGTGAACGTCCTCGTACTCCCACTCGATGCCAATCGCGTGATTCTCCCGACGGAGATCAACCAGTCCGAGCTGCTTCGCCAGCGGGGCCGCTGGTCCAGTAGCGTCGATGACGATATCGGCGAATATCTGTCCCTCCTTGCCGAATTCGACACCGATCACGTCACCATTCTCGACGATTGGTGCCCGAGCCCTGGTATCGAATCGATACTCAGCACCATGCTCCCGACTATCTTCAACGAGCCACCGCTTGAACGCACCAAAGTCGAGAACCGCACCAGGTTGTTCGGCAGTATAGTGGTTGTTCGGTGACTCGAGCACCACATTTGTGGTGTAGTGCATGACGACGTCGTCAGGGACCCCAAACGCCGTCATCATCCGGGGGAAGGTCCCAGCGGTCGATTTGTTGCTCGTCCTCGGGAAGACATCTTCCGACTCGGTCTCGAGGACGAGGACATCGTATCCTCGAGCGGCGAGATCACGCGCACACTGCCCGCCAGCCGGTCCAGCGCCAGCGATCACCACATCGTAACGGTCATCCATTGGACGATGGTGAGGGCCTTCGACTGATATAGTTTTACGACCCGATATCGCTGAATTCCGCCGATGGCATCGTGGCAAGTGCCAGAACATATCGCCAACGGTTACTTTTCAACAGTCCTATTTGTCGACCTATCATACAAGGGAATTAAACCATCCCCCCTCGAACCCTCGGGTCCAGGTTGCGCGGCGGCGTGGAAATTCACCGCCAGGGGGACAACCGGGATAAGCCATGAGGAAAGCGATTTCGAGCGTCTTAACCCGGATTACATTCCGGACTGAGGTGCACTACGAGTGTCGTAACTGCGGCACGAACCTCGAAGCTGGTGAGACAGCCTGCCATGAGTGTGGATATGCCGATATTGCGGTCTACGAGTTCACAAGCGAGGCGTGATTCGGGAACCGACGTGAGTGGTCTCAAACGGGTATGACGACCTTTCGTCGGGGGTGTCTACAGGCTACAGCCGAGTGAACTTATGTACGCGGACGGATTCCTGTTTGTGAGCCACAGCCTCTGCATCGATCGATCAGCTCACTCCCTTCACGGTTCAATCTGACCTCACGTTCATCAGCTCCGCAAAGTTCACATCGAGGATCCTGGCGGAAGTCACAGGCGACACATGCCAACTCACCAGTATCCACCTCAATCCGTAGCTCTTCACGGTTACAGTCGAGACAGGGTAGAGGGACCCGAATGTCGGTGCTATCCGCAGGAGCACCGATAGCGAGGTACGTCGACGAGTCACTGCCATCGTTCCGGATGGCCTGGTACTCACCTGATTCGAACTGAATCGCATCGCCAGCCATGACCGTCACCAGCCCGTCGAAGGTCTCGAAGGTGACGCTGCCCTCCGTGACGATGAATACCTCCTCCTGATCGAAGTGTGCATGGAGTCCCCACGGTGGACTCGACTGTGGATCCAGTCGGAACCGATGAATGGACATCTCGGTACTCTCAAGCGGGCCGGTGAGGGTTCGAAAGTCGACACCAGCTCCGAAGTCACCGGTCGGAGCTTCGTCGATTGAAATGTGTTGCATGATCGGTTGTTCCCGGTCGAAATCCATAGAGGTGATGTCCAATTATAATAAATATTTGATATGTTAATCGGGGGGATACGGGACCTATAAAGGGTAAATGGCGAACATGTTCGCTCTCTCATCTCACCCGATGGGAACCGAGAACACCGCTATCCGTCGGAGTACGGTAGCCCAGGATATAGCGCGGACCCCCCGTGCTATCGAGGATCCAATATATGACACAAGAAACAACGGCATCGGATCCAGGGGATGGATCGACGACAGACAATGAAAGGGAGATGTTGCTCCCACAACTTGGTGTCGATCGACGGAACTTCATGAAGGCCGGGGCGGTCGCCGGGCTCATGGGATCATTCGCTGGATGTACCGATATCCTTGACACGGACAACGGCAATGGAACAGGACCCATCGATGTTGACACGGAGGTTCCACCGGGAGAACTCGACGACTACTACGCGTTCCTCTCTGGAGGACACTCTGGGGACGTTCGAGTCTACGGTGTCCCATCGATGCGACAGATCATGCGTATCCCGGTGTTCAATTACGAGAGCGCACGTGGACACGGGCACGACGATGAGTCCCGACAGATGCTTGAGGAGGCCGGCGATTACACGTGGGGGGACACACACCACCCGCGCGTGAGTCAAACAGATAATGACTACGACGGCCGGTGGCTGTTCATCAACGACAAGGCCAACGGCCGGATGGCCCGGATCAACCTGAAGTACTTCGAGACAGACGCAATCGTGGATATCCCCAACCAGCAGGGGACTCACGGTGCCTGTGCAAGAATGCCTGATACCGATCTTGTCTTCGGCGTCGGGGAATATGAGGTGCCCATCCCGAACGATGGACGTCACCTTGACGACCCAGACCACTACGAGTCAGTCCTGACAGCGATCGATCCAGAATCGATGAATGTCGAATGGCAGGTTCGGGTCGATGGGAACCTCGACAACGGTGATTCCGACAAGGAGGGTCGATGGTTCTTCGCGACCTGTTACAACAGCGAGATTGGGCTGACAGATGCGGAGATGACCGCTCCTGATACCGACTGGCTCATGGCGTTCGACACGCCACAAATCGAGGAGCTCGTCGCCGCTGGTGAGTACGAGATGATCAACGACGTCCCGGTCGTTGATGGTCGACAGGACAGTCCTCACAACCAATCTGACCCGATCGTCCACTACATCGATGTCCCGAAGAGCCCTCACGGGGTCAGTGTGACGCCCGATAACCAGTACGCCATCGCGAGTGGTAAACTCGATCCGACGTGTTCAATCATCGATATCGCGATGCTTGATGGGATCGACGATCCGAACGACGCGGTCGTCGGACGCCCAGAGGTCGGTGGTGGGCCGCTGCACACCGCCTACGATGGCCGGGGCCATGCCTACACCTCGCTCTTCGTCGACTCCCAGGTGGCTAAGTGGGACATCGAGGCTGCGGTTCAGGCCGAGGAGGGATCGACCGATCCGGTCATCGAGAAGATCGACGTCCATTACAATCCCGGACACCTCATCGCCTCTGAATCGTACACTGCAGATCCAGCTGGAGACTGGTTGATTGTGCTAAACAAGCTCTCGATGGACCGGTTCCTCCCGGTTGGCCCAGTCTATCCGGAGAACGACCAGCTGATCTACATCGGTGATGATGATGAGGGGATGCAGCTCGTCAAGGATACCCCAGCATATCCAGAGCCACATGACGCGACGATCGTCGGTGCCGACAAGCTCGATCCGGCTCGAATCTATGATCCGGACGACCTCGAATTGGACTACATCACCCCTGAGGATGCGGAGATCATCCGCGAGGACGGTCACGTCCACATCAAGATGATCTCCCAACGGAACAACTTCTCCTTCCCAGAAATCACCGTCCAGGAGGGCGATGAGGTCACAATCACGACCACGAACATCGAGACCACCGAGGACATCCTGCACTCTCTCGCAATCCCACAGTACGACATCAACGTCAAGCTGGCTCCACAGGAGACCCGTGAAGTCACCTTCACCGCTGACAAGCCAGGGGTGTACTGGATCTACTGTGCGTATTTCTGCAGTGCGTTGCACCTCGAGATGCGCTCGAGACTCCTCGTCGAACCTGCGGAGTGATCTCGGTTGTCCCGCCGTAGCTGGATCATGGATCGGATTCGCCGGTTTGTCGAGCTCCGCAGAGGGCTTCCCCTCGCGGCCGCGATGTTGTTGATCGGATCGATCTTCCTTCCAGCTTGGCGGATCGTGCTGACGGCCCCACAGTACCGAGACCCACTCACGGTGTATCTCTACGCCTACCCTCGACTGGGTGGCGATTACGAGGAGGTCCAACTCCTCAACTCATATGTTGGCTTTCACTATCCAGATCCGGTCTTGGTCGAGCCGAACTTCGCCGTACACGAGGGAGCCATCGCGGTCCCCGAATGGACCTTCGGTCCCCTCGCGTTGCTCGCCGTGGCGGCAGCGGGTATCTTCGTGGCGCTCGCACCAACCGAGCGGAAGTTACGGCTTGGATTGACCTGTCAACTCATCGGTACGATGGCAGTTCTTGGTGGCATGTTCGCAATCATCCAGTACCGATTACACCAGGCAGGACATTCGCTGGACCCAAACGCGCCGATGACCGGCTACGATGGGTTCACACCGCCAGTCTTCGGAAGCTATGAAATCGCCAATATATCCGGATTCGCTACCATCGGCCCAGGTGGATACCTGATCTCGACAGCGGTGATCATGTTGATCATCTCCTTCTTACTCCGGGGCAATCCGGCGACGGTCAGCGATACCCCCCAGCTAATCGCGGGCGTTATCGGCCGAGTTCGTGACCGGTTGCAACAAGGGAGGTCGAGCGCTGCAGCCGACACAACGGATTCCGGTGATAGCTCATGAACGAGCACTGGTTCGCCATCATCGCGGGCGCTGTGTTACTCACACTCCTCGGCATCGGTGCGATCGCGGTTGCGACCGATGATCCCGAGCAGGAACTCTGGTCTCCACCAGAGCCGGAGGTCTACATCCCTGTAGAACCGGCGGGCGATGGTACCGCCACGATCGATGATCAGACCTTCGAACGGCTCCAGGATGCGCTCGACGCGGCTGCACCTGGAGATGTTATCGAACTGAAAGGGGCATTCGAAGAACGGATTGTCATCGAGACACCAGGGGTAGAACTTCGATCTACGGCCGATGCAGACGGCATGGCCCTCATCGACGCCACCGGCAGTGGAACCGCCGTCACTATCGATGCAGCTGACGTGACCATCGATGGGGTGTGGGTGGCGAACTCAGGGCTCGACCGAAGTGCACCTGATGCCGGGATCATGGTAAGTGGAGCGAACTCGACCATCTCATCGGTACAGATCACAGAGTCCCTCTTTGGAATCTGGGTCGATGGTGCACCGAATGTGACAATCGAAGATTCGACCATCATCGGGCCTGAAACGGTACCGACCTCAGAACGGGGCAATGGGATCCATCTCTGGCAGGCAACCGGTGCCCAGGTCACCGGGAACGACATCACCCAGGTCAGAGATGGAATCTACTTCCAGTGGTCCTCATCGGTCCTCGCAGCGGAGAATCGCCTCTGGGACCTTCGCTACGGGGTGCACTACATGTACTCAGATGACAACCGATTGCTGAGCAATCTCGCCTTCGACAACGACGTCGGGTTCGCCCTCATGGTGAGTGAGAATCTGACCATCGAGCGGAACATCGCCATCGACAACCGTGGACCGAGCTCACATGGCATCCTGGTCAAGGATATCGATGATTCGGTCCTCCGTGGGAACGAAGTGGTCAACAACGGACAGGGATTCTTCGTCTACAACGCTCACAACAATCTCTTCGAGGACAATCTCATCCTCGAGAACGATCTTGGGATCCAGTTCACCGCCGGTAGCAGCGGCGAGACCGTCGTCCGGAACTCGTTCATCCACAACGACATCTCGGTCCTCTCGACGGCGACGAGATCCCAGACGGCATGGAACGATTCCGAACGGGGCAACTACTGGTCAGATGCGAGATCGATCGATCTCGACGGGGATGGCACCAGCGACGTGCGATTCCAGCCGGCTGGTATCATCGAACAACTCATCCAAGATAACCCAGAGACAGCGGTCTTCTCTGAGAGTCCTGCGTTCGATGCCATCAGACTTGCAGAGAGCTCGTTCCCGGTCATCGAGGTCCCTGGTATCTTCGATCACCGCCCACTGACCGAGCCACCCCATGAACATTGGAGATCATACTATGAGGATTGAATTCAGTGATATCACCAAGACGTACGGAAACGTGACCGCGCTCGAAGCGGTCAGTATCGACATTCCAGCCGGATCGACCTTCGGTGTCCTCGGGACAAATGGTGCTGGTAAGACAACGCTGTTTGAACTCCTGGTCGGACACGACCACCAGGATTCAGGTGAGATCACCGTCGGTGGGCAATCGGTTGCAAACGGTGGCAGCAATGTCAGAGAGCACATCGGATTCCTCCCCGAGCGTGTAGGTTTCCCTGGATTGTTGACCGGGCGTGAAGTGCTCGAGATCCATGGGCGCATCCGTTCGCTCAACACGGCACGAGCACCTCGCATCGAAGCAGTCCTCGAGACGGTCGATCTCACCGATGCTGCAGACCGGCAGGTAGCTGGTTACTCCAATGGGATGCAGACTCGTCTCGGGCTTGCTGCGGCCTTGCTCGCCGAGCCACCGATTCTAGTCTTGGACGAACCGACCGCCGGTCTCGATCCACGAGGAGTCGAGACGTTCCATCAGCTCGTCGAGGAGATAAGTCAGACCAGTGACGCAACAATCATCATCTCCTCACATGACCTTCATGAAATCGAGCGACTGTGTAATGCGGTGGCCATCTTACACGAGGGGCGACTCAAAGCGGCCGGATCGGTCGAGGTACTCACCGAAACTGCAGGAGGCACCACGGAGATCACCATCTCCGTCCCTGACGACGACACAGCCGGCCGGCTCGTCGATATCATCCGACCGTTTGGGACCACCATCGTTGGAGAGGAGCAGGTGACACTCAGTTGTCATCCATCTGAGGTTGTCGAGGTCATCGAACAGCTGGATACCCGGTATATGGAGGACATCGATATCGAGAAACCTGGGCTCGATGCTGCCTTTCACGCTGCGGTGGAGGTTGGTAGGTCATGACTGACAAACAACCCTCAGTCGCAGATGGCGGGTATGACACCGTTCACGGTGTCGCCACCTTTGGGTGGACAGATGGCGGACTACGCGATGTCTGTACCATCGCAACCACCGAGTACCGCCTGGCGGTGAAGAATCGATGGGCCATCGCCCTGACGGCTATCTTCGCCGCGTTCTCCCTCGGTCTGCTCACCTTCAGTGGGTCGAGCGTCGGTCCAGACGGATTCGAGCGGGTCATCGGCAGCCTGGCGGTTCTCGCGGTTTATCTGGTCCCGCTTGCCGCCCTCGCCTTCGGATACGATGCGATTGTTGGGGCGGAAGATAGTGGCTGGCTAGCTGCGTTGTTCGCCCTCCCGATCACCCGCGGTCGTCTCGCCATCGGTACCTATGTGGGACGATCCATCGCGCTCACCGGTTCGATCCTCATCGGGTTCAGTTTGGCCGGTATTCTGCTTGTCCGTGACTTCGGTCTCGCAGGGTGGAACGGCTTCCTCGCCTTCCTCCTCGGTACCGTTGGACTCGGACTGGTGTTCCTCGCCATCGCATTGTTGATCTCGACGGTCGCCGCCGCGAAGACGCATGCCCTTGGAGCCGCGTTGCTCATCTGGGCATGGTTCGTGCTCGTCCATGATCTGCTCGCGCTGGGGTTGATCTCCGCCTTCGAGCTCCCTGAATTCGCACTCGAAGCGATGGTACTCACGAATCCGGCGGGTATCTTCCGGGTACTAGTCCTCGGTGCCCTTGATGCCGGTGGAGATGCTGGATTCGCAACCATCATGGCCAATACCGGCCTCTCGACAGCACTGTTGATTATCGCCATGCTCGCTTGGATCGTCATCCCGATCGCCCTTGCGAGCAGCATGCTCGGCCGACGGAGGATATGATGACTATGACGCACCAACACCGACACGCCACACCCTGTCCTGTCTCACGTAGAACCTTGTTGAAGTCGTTAGGAATAATCGGGCTAACTGCGGTGGCTGGCTGTCTCGGTGATGACGAGGATATCGACTACGAACCAATCTCACTCACCGATGGCCAGACCTGTGCAGTATGTGGGATGGAGATCGCGGGACACTTCGGGCCAGCGGTTCAGGCGTATTACGATGGCGAGGACGAACCCGTGGGATTCGACAGCCTCTTCGAGTTCATCGAGTATGATGCGCAGCAATTGGCGACCGGCGGAGAGCGATCGGCTGCATTCGCAACGGACTATTCACGAGTCACGTACGAGGTGACAGATGTCGATGGAGAGTTGTACATCTCAACGCATGCTGAGGTCTCGGACTTCACCGAACTCGAGCTGCTCGAATTCGTCATCGACACCCCAGTGAAGGGAGCGATGGGGTACGATGCCATCCCGTTCGGTGACAAGGAGGATGCCCAGTCATTTGCGTTTGACCACGATGGATCGACCGTCGACTGGAATAGCCTGGTCGATACCCGCAGGTAGTCGATTATTCTTGGTAAAGTAGGGGGAATCTACGTTTTATCGAAGCTGGTCACACGATCTCGATGTCGCCGACTTGCTGGGCTCGATGCACGTCACAGATGTACGTGGTCATCTCGGCGGTCGCGGTAAACGTCAGTGTATCACCGTTGCCGACCCCGGAGACGAACTCAGTCTCGTATAAGACATCCCCAGCGTCATTCTCGATCTGGAGGTTGTGGTCGACACCATCACCGTTGACCCACTCGATCGTGTACTCCTCTCCCTCAGTGAGATAGAGGGTCGGATTTGCTACACCATCGATGAAGGACGGTTCCATACCCTCCCAACGATCAGCATACCCCTCGAGGGTAATCTCGGTGATCCCCTCCCAGTCATCTGGACCGATCTCATCATCGTCATCATCGCCAATACATCCTGCGAGCGTGCCTGCCACAACGGTGGCACCTGCTGCTTTCAAGAACCAACGTCGGTTGCGATCTTGCATAACGTGGTATTGGTTAGTGGTTACACACGTTTTAAGGTATTAACTCACTCCCAGCCTGTGGGAACGTTCAACACTTCATTGGCGATAATTCGGCGAAGTGCGGTCGGTGAATCGAAAGAGAAACACGTTAAACACGGTGGGATAACTCTCAACACAGAGAGTGTTATCGGGTAGTGCGAGCTCACAGTCACATGATCGATCCCCGCGTTTC